>JAPKMV010000370.1 GCA_026645635.1 Caldilineaceae bacterium | reverse complement strand
GCCAGCCAGAGATAGGCATTCGCCACGTCGATGGGCCGGCCGGCGCGGCGCAGTGGCGTGCGCTCCACCATCATGTTGTAGATGCGTTCGGGCATTTTTGCGGTCATCGGTGTGGCGATGAAGCCCGGCGCCACCGCGTTGACGCGCACGCCCTTCGGCCCAAGCTCCCGCGCCCAGACCTTCGTCATGCCGATCACGCCGGACTTGGTGGCAACGTAGTTGGTCTGGCCAAAGTTGCCGTCGATCCCCACGACGCTGGTCGCATTGAGGATCACGCCACCCTGCCCCTGCGCCAGCATCTGGTTCGCCGCAGCCTTGCCACAGTTGAAGACGCCTTTGAGGTTGATCTGGACGACCAGGTCGAAATCCTCCTCGCTCATATTCTTCAACTGCGCGTCGCGGGTGATGCCGGCGTTGTTGACCAGGATATCCAGCCGGCCAAAGGTGGCCACCGTCTGCGCAATCAGGTCGTCGACGCTGCTGGAAATGGTCACGTCGACCGGCAGGAAGATGGCGACCTGCGCGTTTGCGCCGTAATCGGCGTTGAGCTGCGCAGCCAGTTGCTCGCCCTGGTCGCGGGCCACATCGCAGACGACGACGCGCGCGCCTTCCCGGGCAAAAGCCGTCGCCGTGGCCGCGCCGATGCCGCTGGCCGAACCGGTGATGATAGCAACCTTGTCACGCAGCCGGCTACCTTGAAGCGCTGCGGCAGGCAACGATGGTGTACTTGCGGGCATGGTGGACATATGAATACCTCTGCTCCTTCGTCGGACCTGAATCTTAAGCGGTTATGCCCGATCCTAGCCGACGCCAGTTGCAACGAGGTTACGCCTGGTGCACGGGGGCGGAGATATGGCGATGGGTTTGTGTTGCGTGGTGCGTGGTGCGTGCTGCGTGGTGCGTGCTGCGTGTTGCGTGCTGCGTGGCGCTACGAAACACGCAACACGTAGCACGCAACACGACCGCCATCAATCTACTCACGCTCACCCGTACTGGTTTTCCGCCAGCGCCAGACAGAGGCGATCCCACTCGGCCAGGGTCAATGTTTCGGCGCGACGCGTCGGCGCGATGCCTGCGGCGAGCAGCGCGGCGATCACCGTCGCTTTGTTCACCGCCAGACCCGCGGCCAGGCTGTTGGCCAGTTGCTTGCGCCGTTGGCCAAAGCCCGCGCGCACGACCGTGAAGAATGCCGCCGCGGGCGTCTGCGCGACCGGCTCCGCCAGCAGATCCAGCCGCAGAATCGCACTATCGACCTTGGGCGCAGGGCGAAAGGCGCCGGCCGGCACCCGGCTCACCAGGTGCGGGAGCGCGTAATATTGCACGCTCACCGCCAGCAGTGAGAGATCACCCGGTGCCGCACAGATACGCTGCGCGACCTCCAGTTGAACAAGCACGACCGCCAGGCTGGGCGAAGGGGATGCTTCGAGCAGGCGCCGCAGCACCGCGCTGGTGATGTAGTAAGGCAGGTTGGCCACTACTTTGTAGACGGGCGGTGCGTCAGCCTGCGCCATCAGCGCGGCTGGGTCGAGTTCCAGGATGTCGCCGTGGACGATCGTCACGTGAGGCGCGCCGGCAAAGCGCGCGCGCAGCGGCTCGATCAGCCGGTCATCCAGTTCCGGGGCCGATCTCGAGCACCTGGTCTGTGGGCGCCAGGTCAGCCGCGGCGACGATGCGCGCCAGGTGGACGCCGTCGACGAGGAAGTTCTGGCCGAGGGACTTCTTTGGGTGGAAGGCAGCAGACATAGGCAGGTGATGACTAGACAGAAACAGGTACGAAAGCCGTGAATGCATTTTTGTAACGAGTTTGACACGCTGTCGCGCTATGATACAATGGTACTCAGTTTTGCGTAAGCTGGCAGACCTCTCCTCACAAGCAAATCGAACAATTCTGACCTGCGGCCCCCGTCTTGTCGGCGCAAGTTGTGCGCGACATGGATCGATGATCGACGGGCAGCCGGGGCGGGCAATGAATGGGCAGTCAGGGGGCGATCGCAATGGACAAACACAGCGCACTGCTGTGGATGGAAAACGTCAGCAAGTCCTTCCCCGGTGTGCAGGCGCTCGAAAATGTGACGCTCCATGTTGCCGCCGGCGAGACTCTCGGGCTGATCGGGCAGAATGGCGCGGGCAAGTCGACGCTGATGAAGATCCTCTCCGGCGTCTACACGGTGGACAGCGGCGAACTCTTTCTCGGCGGCAAGCCGCTGCATATCCACAACCCGCACCATGCCCAGGAGATCGGCATTTCCATCATTTATCAGGAATTGAACCTGATGCCGAATTTGTCGGTGATGGAGAACATCTTCATCGGCCGCGAGCCGGGGCCACTGTTCTTTGTGAGCCGCGCCAAACTGGAGCAGCAGACACGCACGATCCTGGAGCGGATGCGCATGAACCTGCGCCCGACTTCGCTGGTGCGTTCGCTCTCCGTGGCCGAGCAGCAGATGGTGGAGATCGCCAAGGCCATCTCCCGCGACGTGCGTGTGCTGATCATGGACGAGCCGACCTCGGCGCTGAGCGAGACCGAGGTGGAGACACTCTTCGATCTGATCCGCGAACTGAAACGCAACGGCGTGGCTGTCATCTTTATTTCCCACCGGCTGGAAGAGGTGCTCCACATCTGTGACCGGGTTTCGGTGCTGCGCGATGGCAAGAATGCCGGCGATGTCGACGTTGCCGCAACCACGCGCGAGGAATTGATCCGCATGATGGTGGGACGCCCCCTCGACCAATTCTTCCACCGCGACGCGCACCTGGCGGACCAGGCAGCAGGAACGACGAGCGCCGATGTGGACACGGTGTTGGAAGTGCGTAACGTCTCGCGGCGCGGCAACGCCATCAACCCTGATGCGATTGTGCTGGACAAGGTGAGTTTCACGCTCCGCCGCGGGGAAATCCTGGGGCTGGCCGGGCTGGTCGGCGCCGGGCGCACTGAACTGGTGCGGGCGATCTTCGGCGCGGACAAGCGCAACAGCGGCGAAATCCTGATCGATGGGAAACCAGCCAACATCCATTCGCCAGCGGACGCCATCCAATGTGGCATCGGACTGGTGCCGGAAGACCGCAAGGGGCAGGGGTTGATCCTCAACCAGGCCGTGCGCGTCAACATGACGCTGGCCCATCTCGACGCTCTCACCACCGTCGACTTCGTCCAGTTGGGCGCCGAACGCCAACTCGTCAACGAGTACATCAGCCGCTTCGAGATTCGCACGCCCGGCATGGAGCAGCGGGTCGTCAACCTGAGCGGCGGCAACCAACAGAAGGTTGTCATCTCCAAGTGGTTGATGCTCAACCCCAAGATTCTGATCATGGATGAGCCGACGCGCGGCATCGACGTCGGCGCCAAATCGGAAATCTACGAATTGATGTACCAACTGGCGGCCCAGGGCATCAGCATCATCATGATTTCGTCCGAATTCCCGGAACTGCTGGCCATGTGCGACCGCATCATCTGTCTGGCCGAAGGTCACGTCACCGGCGAACTGAACCGGGAAGAAGCGACACTGGAAACACTCATGCACTATTGCACGCTGCGCAAGCAGGTCGTGGCGGAAGATAGCCCAGCAGAAAGACTTGTGAAGGAACGGTGACACCTTGACGACACAGCGCGCAGCCAAATCCAACGCACGTTCCGGCGGCGCCAACTGGACGGCCTATGCCAGCCAGTTCGGCGCACTCGGCGTGTTGATCATCATCTGCATCGTCTTTGCCATCCTGGAGCCGGCGTTTATTTCGCCGATCAACCTCTTCAACGTGCTCCGTCAGGTGTCGATCTACGGTCTGCTTGCCCTGGGCATGACCTTCGTGATCCTGACCGGCGGCATCGACCTTTCCGTCGGCTCGCTGCTGGCGTTGGCCGGGTTGGTGGCGGCCGCGGTCTACAAGGGCGGAACCGGGCTGCTCTCTGCGGGGACGGCGGGCCAGGCGGCGGGCTACGGCCTGTGGGCCGCTATCGGCGCGGCGATTCTGGTGGGCGTGCTCGGCGGCTTGTTGCAGGGCACAGCAGTGGCCAAGCTCAAAGTGCCGCCGTTTATCGTGACATTGGGTGGCTTGACCGCGTTTCGCGGCCTGGCGCTGGTCTTCTCCGGCGGCCAGCCCATCAGCACCTTCACCGACGAATACAAATACTGGGGGCAGGGCATGGTCGGCCCGGTGCCAGTGCCGGTGATCATCTTCCTCAGCTTTGCAGTCCTCATGTTCATCGTCCTCCGCTACACGCGTTACGGCCGCCACGTCTACGCGGTGGGCGGCAACGCGGAAGCGGCGCGGCTCTCCGGCCTGAAGGTCACCCGCGTGGTGCTCAGCGTCTACGTCATCACCGGCTTTTTTGCCGGGCTGTCGGCCGAACAGGTGGCGGGCGTGGGTTACGAGTTGACGGTGATCGCCGGCGTGGTGATCGGCGGCACCAGCCTCTTTGGAGGCGAGGGCGGCATCTTCGGCACGGTGATCGGCATCCTGCTCATCGGCGTGCTCAGCAACGGCCTGACGCTGATGAACGTGTCGCCCTACTATCAGCAGATTCTGGTCGGTTTGATCATCGTTTTTGCCGTCTATCTGGATCAGTTGATCAAGCGGCGGCGGTAGGAGAGATTGAGAGATTGAGAGATTGAGAGATTGAGAGATTAGGAGATTAGAGATTGGAGATTGGAGATTGAGACG
>JAPKMV010000036.1 GCA_026645635.1 Caldilineaceae bacterium | reverse complement strand
CAACAACCAGGCCGTCTACAGCCTGCTGCGCTACGGCGTTCCGGTCAAGGTGGAGGCCGGTAAGGTCACAGAGACGGTGCATCTTATCAACTGGGATGCGCCGGAGCAGAATGACTTTGCCATTGCCGAAGAGGTGACGCTGCGCGGCGGCCCCGAGCGGCGGCCCGACATCGTGCTCTACGTCAACGGCATCGCCGTCGGCGTGCTCGAACTCAAGCGCAGCTCCGTCTCCATCGGTGAGGGCATCCGCCAGAATCTCTCCAACCAGCAGCCCGAGTTCAACGCCTGGTTCTTTGCCACCGTGCAGTTTGTGCTGGCGGGGAGCGATGCCGAAGGGCTGCGCTACGGCGCCATCGGCACACCGGAAAAGTACTTTCTGACCTGGAAGGAAGACGAAGCCGACAACAGCCGCTTCAAGCTCGACAAGTATCTGCTCAAGCTCTTCCGCAAGGATCGCCTCATCGAGTTGATGCACGACTTCGTGCTCTTCGACGGCGGCATCAAGAAGCTGCCGCGCGTCCACCAGTATGTCGGTGTCAAGGCGGCGCAAGAACACGTGCGCCGGGGCGAAGGCGGCATCATCTGGCACACCCAGGGCAGCGGCAAGAGCATCGTCATGGTGCTGCTGGCCCGCTGGATCCTGGAGCACAACCCCAATGCGCGCGTGCTCATCGTCACCGACCGCGACGAGTTAGACAAACAGATCGAGCGCGTCTTTCGTGATGCTGGCGAAACTATCTACCGCACCAGCAGCGGCAGCGATCTCATGCGCCAGCTTGGCAAGGCGACGCCGCGCCTGCTCTGCTCGCTGGTGCACAAGTTCGGCCAGCGCAACGTGGCCGACTTCGATGCCTTTATTGCCGAGTTGGCGGCCCAGCCCAGCGCGACCGTGGGCGAACTCTTTGTCTTTGTGGACGAGTGCCACCGCACGCAGAGCGGCAAGCTGCACCGCGCCATGAAGGCGCTCATGCCCGACAACGCCGTCTTCGTCGGTTTCACCGGCACGCCATTGCTCAAGCAGGATGCGCAGACGAGCCTGGAGGTCTTCGGCGGCTACATCCACACCTACAAGTTCAACGAGGCGGTGGAAGATGGCGTCGTGCTCGATCTGGTCTACGAGGCGCGCGACATCGACCAGCGGCTAGGCTCCGAGGACAGGATCGATGCCTGGTTCGAGATCAAGACGCGTGCGCTCAACGATTGGCAGAAGGATGAACTGAAAAAGCGTTGGGGCACCTTGCAGACGGTGCTCAGTTCGCGTGCCCGTATGGATCAGGTAGTCGCAGATATCATCTACGATTTCAGCGTCAAGCCCCGGCTGCTGACTGAGCGCGGCAACGCCATCCTGGTGGCCTCCAGCATCTACGAGGCGTGCAAGTATTTCGAGTTGTTCCAGAAGACCCCGTTCCGCGGGCGGTGCGGCCTGGTCACCTCCTACAACCCATAGGCCGGTGACATCACGCTGGAAGAGACGGGCGCCAACACGGAGACGGACAAGCAGTTTATCTACAACATCTACACCGACCTGCTCAAGGATGTGGTTCCCGCGCCGGGTAAATCCAAGACCGAGACCTACGAGGATCTGGTCAAGGATCGCTTCGTCAATCAGCCCGCGGGGATGCGCCTGCTGATCGTGGTCGACAAGCTGCTCACGGGCTTCGACGCGCCGCCCTGCAGCTATCTCTACATCGACAAGTCCATGCAGGATCACGGCCTCTTCCAGGCTATCTGCCGCACCAACCGGCTCGACGGCGAGGACAAGGACTTCGGCTACATCGTCGATTACAAGGATCTCTTCAAGAAGGTGGAGAACGCCATCGCGGTCTACACCTCCGAACTAGACCACAGCGCGGGCGGCGCCGCCCCCGAGGTGCTGATGCAGAGTCGCCTGGCCATCGGCCGCGAACGGCTTGACAACGCGCTGGAGGCGCTGTCCCTGCTCTGCGAGCCGGTGGAACCGCCGCAAGGCGAACTGGAGCACATCCACTACTTCTGCGGCAACAGCGAGATTGTGTCCGACCTGGAGGAGCGCGCGCCACGGCGCGCCGCGCTCTACAAGGCCGTGGCCTCGCTGGTGCGCGCCTATGCCAACATCGCCGACGAACTGGAGGGGGCAGGCTACACTGGCGCCGATAGCGCGCGCATCAAGCGCCAGGTCGAGCAGTATGTGCGCCTGCGTGAGATCATCCGCAACGCCAGCGGTGAGAGTCTCGACCTCAAAGCCTACGAGGCGGACATGCGCCACCTAATCGACACCTACATTCAGGCCGACGAGCCGCGCAAGATTTCGCACTTCGACGGCATCCCGCTCGTGGATCTCATCGTCAAAACCGGCATTGCTGCGGCCATTGCCGAGCGGCTGGGCGGGTTGCAGGGCAATGAAGACGCCATCGCCGAGACCATTGAAAACAACGTGCGCAGCCGCATTCTCAAGGAGCAGCTCAGCGACCCGGCCTACTTCACCAAGATGTCGGCGCTGCTCGACGAGATTATCGCCGCGCGGCGCGCCCGGGCCATCGAGTACGAGGAATTCCTCAAACGCATTGCCGAACTGGCGCAGCGCGTCGACGCCGGCCACGAAGACAACACGCCGGAGCCGCTCAAGCACAGCCCCGCGCTGCGAGCGGTTTACAATAGTCTCGCCGCCACCGGCGTTCTTGCTGAGCGGAGTGCGCCTTACCAGAGCGCTGACGACCCGGCGCTCGAACTGGCCATCGCCATCGACCGGACAGTGCGCGCCGCGCGTCCCGACGACTGGCGCGACAACGGCGGCCCGCGTGAGGAGATGGTCAAGGCGGCGCTTTATGGCGTCCTGCACGACGTCGACGAAGTCGAACGCATCTTCCCCGTCATCAAGGCGCAGCCGGAGTATTGAGAGGGAACGATTGGCAACGATTCAGCTTGGCGAGATCACCGTCGAAGTCGTGCAGAAGGAGATCAAGCACATCCATCTCAGCGTCCACCCGCCGGACGGACGGGTGCGCGTCGCTGCGCCGCAGCGCATGGACGTGGAGACGATCCGCGTCTTCGTGATCGCCAAACTGGACTGGATCAAGAAGCAACAGACCAGGATGCGGGCACAGGCACGCGAGACCCCGCGCGAATTCCTGGAGCGGGAAAGTCACTTTGTCTGGGGCAAGCGCTATCTGCTGCACGTGGTCGAAGCCGATGCGCCTCCCGCCGTTGCGTTGGAGCACACCAACATGGTCCTGCATGTGCGCCCGGGCACAGACACGACTGGCCGGCGGTCAATCGTCGACGCCTGGTATCGCCAGCAGCTCAAGGCCGCCGTGCCACCGCTGTTGGCGCGCTGGGAGCCGATCCTGGGCGTGAAGGCGGAGCGTTTCTTTGTGCAGCGCATGAAGACGCGCTGGGGAAGCTGCAACCCGCGCGATCGCCACATTCGCCTCAACACGGAGCTGGCCAAGAAGCCGCCGGAGTGCCTGGAGTACGTGCTGGTGCACGAGCTGGTGCATCTGCTGGAGCCGTCGCACAATGCGCGCTTCGTTACTCTCATGGATCGCTTCCTGGCTGGCTGGCGCCACTACCGCGACCAGTTGAACCGGCTGCCGATCAGTCACACCGACTGGGACTATTAGTCTCTCTCAGTGACGAAGAATCTCACGCCAAGACGCAAAGCCGCCAAGACGCCAGGAGAAGAAACCTTTGCACCTTTGCGCCTTTGCGTCTTTGCGTGACATAAAGCTATATGAAGCGGGCGTGCCATCCGCCTTTGTGGCAAGCGCGGCCCTTTGCGCTACACTACAGCTATGGAATTCCTCAACTGGTTCATCGATCCGCTGAGTTACGGTTTCATGGTGCGCGGCCTGCTGGCGGCGATCCTGGTGGGGATCATCTGTCCCATCGTCGGGTCGTACATGGTGCTCAAGGGCCTCTCCTTCTTTGGCGATGCGCTTTCCCACGCCATCCTGCCCGGCGTGGTGCTCACCTTTCTGCTTGACCTGCCGCTGGCCCTGGGCGCGTTGGTGGCGGGGCTGGTCGCCGCGTTCGCCATCGGCTGGATCAGCCAGCGCGGCGCGATCCAGGAAGACACGGCCATCGGCATCGTGTTCGCCGGCGCCTTTGCCCTGGGCGTAGCCATGCTCAGCACGGCCAGCAACTACGCGGTCGACCTCACCCACATCCTCTTCGGCGATGTGCTCGGCGTGAGCCAGGCCGACTTGATCTTCACCCTGCTGGTGGGCGGCGGCATCCTGCTGACCATCTTCGCCTTCTACAAAGAACTGCTCGTCCTCACCTTCGACCCGACGCTGGCCGTGGTGCTGCGGCTGCCCGCCACCTTTCTGCGCTACCTCCTGCTCACGCTCATCGCGCTGACGGTGATCGTGTCGCTGCAAACCGTGGGCATTTCGCTGATGCTGGCGATGCTGGTGACGCCCGCGGCCGCGGCGCAGTTGCTTACCCGCCGGTTGCCGAGCATGATGGCCGTAGGCGCGGGCATCGGCGTCCTGGCCAATGTCACCGGGCTGTACCTGAGCTACTATCTCAACCTGGCCGCCGGCCCGACCATGGTGCTGGTGGCGACGGTCATCTTCGGGCTGGTCTTTCTGCTGGCGCCGGGCCGCGGCGTCCTCGCGCGGCGGCTGGCCATCCGCAAGCATCTGGCGGCTGAAATGTGAGTTGCGAGGGGCGAGGGGCGGGTTGCGAGGGGTGATGTCGCCTCGCCCCTCGCAACTCGCCCCTCGCCCCTCAATTCAAGGAGCACACCATGTTGTCCATCAAACCCGACCACTGGATCCGCCGCATGGCGCAGGAACACGGCATGATCGAGCCGTTCGTGGAGCGCCAGATGCGCGCCGGCGTCGTCTCCTTCGGGCTGAGCAGCTACGGCTACGACATCCGCGTCGCCGACGAGTTCCGCATTTTCACGCCGGCCACCGGTCAGCTCACCGTCGTGGATCCCAAGAATATCGACGAACGGGCGATGGCGCCCTACCAGGGCGAGGTCTGCATCGTCCCGCCCAACAGCTTTGCCCTGGCGCGCACCATTGAGTACTTCCGCATCCCGCGCAATGTGTTGACGATCTGCCTGGGCAAGAGCACCTATGCCCGCTGCTTCCGGGGCGATACGCGGGTCGCGCTGGTCGATGGCACCGCGCCGACGCTGGAGGAGATGGCTGTGCGCGCCGATGCCGGTGAGTCGTTCTGGGGGTACAGCCTCGGCCCGTTTGGGCGGGTCATGGTGACGCTGCTGGAGGCGCCCCGCTACATCGGACGGGATGCGCTGCTGGAGATTGAGCTTGATCATGGCGAGATCATCCGCTGCACGCCTGACCACGGCTTTCTCCTGCGCGACGGGCGGATGACCGACGCCGGCAACCTGCGCCCCGGCGATGCGCTGATGCCGCTGTACCGTCATCTTGTGCGGGGCTACGAGATGGTCTATCAGCCGTCCAACGGCCACCTTTACCCCACCCACCGTCTCGCCGACGAGTGGAACTTGCGCCACGACCTGTATGCCGACGAGCCGGGCAGCCATCGCCATCACATCGATTTCGACCGTCGGAACAATCAACCGTGGAACTTCCGTTTCCCGGAGGTGCTGGCGGATTTCCGTGGCCGCAGCAAACGCAACCACCGCGTCGCCGCCATTCGGACGCTGCCCGGCGACCACGACGTCTTTTGTCTCACTGTGCCCGAGGCGGGTAACTTCGCCCTGGAGGCGGGCGTCTTCACCTCGAATTGCGGCATCATCGTCAACGTAACGCCCTTCGAGCCGGAGTGGGAGGGGCACGTCACCATCGAGATCTCCAACACCACGCCGCTGCCGGCGAAGATCTACGCCAACGAGGGGATCGCGCAGGTGCTCTTCTTCGAGGGCGAGCCGCCGGAAGTCTCCTACGCCGACCGTGCCGGCAAGTACCAGGGGCAGCGCGGCATCACCTTGCCGCGGCTCTAAAAATGGCTGGACACGGAGGTCGCAGAGGAGGCACAGAGCGCACAGTGAGAACGCAGAGGGTGTTGCGGCGTGATCGCCTCGGCTCTCTCTGCGTTTCTCTGCATCTCTGCGCCTCCGCGTCAAATCAGGCGACTTTTTACAATCGGTTTCTGACTGGACGCCCGGCGCATCGTCGGGTACACTGGCGCTATCATGTTTGAACTCGTCTTTCTCGGTACATCGGCTTCCGCGCCGTCGGTGCAGCGCGGCCTCTCGTCGGCGCTAGTGCTGGCCAACGAACACCGCTTCATGATCGACTGCGGCGAGGGCACGCAGCGCCAGTTGCTGCGCTCCGGCCTGGGCTTCCGCCGTCTCGACAAGATCCTCCTCACCCACGGGCACCTGGACCACATCCTGGGGCTGGGCGGGCTGGCGAGCACGTTGGGCCGCTGGGAGGCGCTGGAGGAACTCAACATCTTCGGCGGCGCCGCGGCAATGACGCGGGTGCAGGCGCTGATGGAAGTGGTCTTCGGCCCGGGGCGCATCCCCCACGCGGGCGTGGCGCTCAACGTGATCACGCCGGGCGTGCTGTTCGAGGATCGCACCTTCACCCTGGAAGTTGTGCCGGTGCAGCACCGCGGGCCGGACTGCCTGGCCTTTGTCTTCGAGGAAAAGAGCCGCCGGCCCTTCCTGGCCGAAGCCGCGGAGGCGCTGGGCATCCCCCACGGCCCGGTGCGCCGCGACCTGGCCATCGGCCTGCCGGTGACGCTGCCCGACGGCCGCACCATCGACCCGGACAGCGTGCTTGGCCCGCCGCAGCGGGGCGCCAAGCTCTGCTTCATCGGCGACGTGAGCCACACTGGGCCGCTCCACGAGATCGCCGCGGGCGCCAACCTGCTGGCCATCGAGGCGACTTATCTGGACGCAGACAAAGACCTGGCGAAGCAGCACGGCCACATCACCGCGACTGCGGCGGCGCGGCTGGCGCGCAACGCCGGCGTCGAACATCTGGTGCTCCATCACGTCAGCCGGCGCTACACCAACCAGGAGATCCTGGCCGAAGCGCAGGCCATCTTCCCAAGCACGTCGCTCGCCAACGACCTGGATCTCTTCTCGGTCTTCAAGGACAAGCCGGTGACCATGCGCAGCCTGCGCCACCGGTGAGGGGCGGTCACCGTTCAGGCAGTTGAAATAGAACGCGGATGACGCGGATTGAGCGAATCTGCGCTGATCAAATCCGTGGAAATCCGCCCAATCCGCGTCATCCGCGTTCTATTCCGATCCTCATTCGGACGAGGTCTGAGAAATCACATGGCGTTTTGCGTCTTGGCGTCTTTGCGTGAGTGAGCCTTCCCTATGCGCGACCACCTGCTGGCAATCGACAACGGCACCCAGAGCGTCCGCGCGCTCATCTTCGACCTGCGCGGCAACCTGGTGGCCAAGTCCCAGGTTTACCTCGAACCCTATTTTTCGACGCAGCCGGGCTGGGCCGAGCAGAATCCCGACTACTACTGGGACTCTCTCTGCCAGGCGTGCCAGGAACTGTGGCCCAAGTCGCCCGTGCCGCGGGAGGCCATCGCCGGGGTGGCGCTCACCACGCAGCGCTCCACGGTGATCAACGTGGACAAGGAGGGCAAGCCGCTGCGCCCGGCCATCGTCTGGCTGGATCAGCGGCGCACGGAAGGGCAGCCGCCGCTGGGCGGGCTGTGGGGACTGGCCTTCAAGCTGGCGCGCATGACCGACACCATCGCTTACATCCAGGCCGAGGCCGAAGCGAATTGGCTGCGCACGCATCAACATGACATCTGGGCGAACACCCACAAATATCTCTATCTCTCCGGCTATCTCACCTATCGCCTGACCGGCCGCTTTGTGGATTCTGTCGGCTGTCAGGTGGGCTTCATGCCCTTCGATTACAAGAAACTGCGCTGGGCGTCCAACTGGGACTGGAAGTGGCAGGTGGTGCCGATGGCGCGGGAGATTTTGCCCGACCTGGCGCCGCCCGCCACACAGTTGGGCGAGATCAGCGCCGCGGCCAGCGCCGCGACCGGCATCCCCGCCGGGCTGCCCATGATCGCGGCGGCCGCGGACAAGGCGTGCGAGGTGATCGGCGCGGGCAGCCTGGCGCCGCATGTCGGCTGCATCAGCTACGGCACCACCGCGACGATCACCAACACCCAGCGCCGCTACGTGGAGCCGATCCCGCTGATCCCGCCTTTCCCATCGGCGGTGCCCAACGCCTACAGCCTGGAAGTGCAGATCTACCGCGGTTTTTGGATGGTGAGCTGGTTCAAAAAGGAATTTGGCCAGATTGAACTGCAACTGGCTGAGGCGCAGGGCATCCCGCCGGAGAAGCTGCTCGACGATCTGGTGGCCGCGGTGCCGCCCGGTGCACAGGGGCTGGTGCTCCAGCCGTATTGGTCGCCCGGTCTCAAGGTGCCGGGACCGGAAGCGAAGGGCGCTGTGGTCGGCTTTGGCGACATCCACACCCGCGCCCACCTCTACCGCGCCATCCTGGAGGGGCTGGCCTACGGGCTGCGCGAGGGCAAGGAGCGGCTGGAGCGGCGCATCGGCCATGCCATCACCGAGCTGCGCGTGTCGGGCGGCGGCTCGCAGAGTGACGTGGTCATGCAGCTCAGCGCCGACATCTTCGGGCTGCCGGCGATTCGCCCGCACGTCTACGAAACATCCGGGCTGGGCGCGGCCATCGACGCCGCGGTCGGCCTCAAACTGCATTCCGACTTCGACACCGCCGTGCGCGAGATGACGCGGGTCGGCCACATCTTCGACCCCAACCCCCAGGCGCGCGACCTCTACGACAACCTCTACCGCCGCGTCTACCTCAAGCTCTATGACCGGCTGAAACCGCTGTACAAGGAAATTCGCGAGATTACGGGGTATCCGGCGGGGTGAGGGAGATTAAGAGATTAGGAGATTGAGAGATTAGGAGATTGGAGATTGGAGATTACGCAATCGCACAATCTCTCAATCTCCTAATCTCCAATCTCCAGTCTCCACTACCCAATCACCAAACACGGCACTTCGCTCGCTGCGGCGATCTCTTCTTGGATCGACTGGGCGAATTCGACGCCGCCGGTGATGCGGCTCAACATGCGTTCGGCCGCGCCGCGGTCGATGAGGATCAGGTCAGGGCGGATGCGCTTGGCCAGGTGGTTGATGTTGATCGGCGTCACCGTCTCCACGTAATCCACCATCGGGATGATTTTCTCGGTGACGGCGCGCGGGCGCTCGCTCAGGTCGCTGACCACCACTTCGATGGTGTCGCTTTTCTTGAGCTGCTGCAGGACACTCACGCCGATGCGGTCGGCGCCGATCAACCAGATGCGCATCTGTGCTCCGTGCTTGAAAAACGGTCGTCAGCGGTGATCTTCCCCAATCACCGCCCCGCTCGCCACGGTCTTCTTTTTGCCGAAGCTCTTCAGGTCACTCTCCGGGTGAACAACGACATTGCGGCCCAGGGTATACTCGGCAGGCACGACAGATTTTTCGCCGATCAAGGTCAGACCGGTGTTGAGCACACGCGGCAGCGCGCTGTTGGGTTGGTTGTCGTCCCCCGCGCCGACCCGTGCGCCCGCGCCGATCACCGCCCGCTTGTCGACGATGGAGCGATCCACCACGGCGCCGGCTTCGACAATGGCGTCGTAGAGGATGACACTGTCGCGCACGATTGCCCCTTCGGCCACGTAAACGCCGGGCGAGAGGACGCTGCGCTCCACCGTACCCTCGATGCGGCAGCCGTTGGAGATGAGGCTGCCGCCCACCTGCGCGTTGGCGCCGATCTTGCTGGGCGCCCGTTCTTCGCGTATGGATGATCCAATCCTGGTCGTACAGGTTCAGCGCCGGATCTTCGGCCAGCAGACTCATGTTGGCTTCCCAGTAGGCGTGCACGTTGCCGACATCGGCCCAGTAGCCGGGGAACTGATAGGCGCGCACCGCACCCTGCTGTTTCACCATCGCCGGCAGCACGTCGCGGCCAAAGTCCACATACTTGCCCTCGCTGAGCAAATCCACCAGCGCGCTCTTGCGGAAGACGTAGATGCCCATCGACGCCAACGTCTCCTGGGAGTGGCGCGGCTTTTCGCGGAACTCAATGATGCGGTCGTCGGCGCCGACGGTGACGATGCCGTAGCGATGCGTCTCGTGCGAGTTCACCCGGCGCACGGCCACAGTGAGATCCGCGCCGCTCTGGATGTGCTGGCGCAGCATCGGCTGGTAATTCATCAAGTAGATGTGGTCGCCGGCCAGGATCAGCACGTGCTCCTCATTCTGCTGGAGTACGAAGTCCAGGTTGCGGCGCACGGCGTCGGCGGTGCCCTGTTGCCAGTCGCCGTAGGGGCCGCCGCGATAGGGTTGCAGGAGGCGCAGCCCGCCCGTCGCCCGGTCCAAGTCCCACGGCCTGCCGATGCCGATGTGGTCGTTGAGGCTGCGCGGCTTGTACTGGGTCAGCACGGCCACGTTGTAGATACCGCTGTTGACACAGTTGCTCAACGGAAAATCGATGAGGCGGAACTTGCCGCCAAAAGGCACGGCCGGCTCGGCGCGCGTCTCGGTGAGCACGCTGAGATGTTCGCTGGAGCCGCCGGCCATGATCACTGCAAATGCGTTCGCCATACCCACCTCGTTCAATGGTCAATTTTCAATGGTCAATGGTCAATTTTCAATTGCTGCTGGTTGGCTGCCGGCTGGTCGCGGCTGACAGTAGACCGTTAACAATTGGCCATTGACAATTGACAATTCATATGGTTTTCCCGTCCGCCACGATCTTGTCATCAGGATAGGCGGTTTCGTCGCGGCCGCTGTTGATCAGCACGTTGCGCCCGATGCGTGCGCCTTCGGGGATGAAAGCGCCCTTGCCCACCACGGTAATGCCGTTGGTGAGGCGGTCGGGCATCTGCTCGTTGACGGTGGCCTCGTTGCCCTCGCCCACCACCGCGCCGGCGCCGATCACCACCTGTTTGTCGATGACCACCTTGTCGAGGCGCGCGCCGGGGCCGATCCAGGTGTCGTTCATCACCACGCTGTTCTGCACCACGGCGCCAGGGCTGACATAGACGCCGGGCGAGAGCACGCTGTTCGTCACCACGCCGCGCACGACGCAGCCGTTGGAGATCATGCTGGTGGCGACTTTGGCCTGCGGCCCCATTTTGGCGGGCGGGCGTTCTTCCGACTTGGTGTGCATCGGCCACTGGTCGTTGTAGAGGTCGAGCGCGGCGTTGGGCTGGAGCAGTTCCAGGCTGGTCGCCCAGTAGGAGTCGATCGTGCCCACATCCACCCAGTAGCCCTCGAAGCGATAGGCGAAGACGCTGTCGCCGGCTGCGATCATGGCGGGGATGATATCCTTGCCGAAGTCGTTGCGCGGCTTGTCGGGGCGGCCTTCGCTCAAGCGCCGTTCCAGAATGTTGGCGTTGAAGACGTAGATGCCCATCGACGCCAGGTTGCCCTTGTCGCGATCTTTGGGCTTCTCGAAGAACTGCACGATGCGCTGTTCTTCGTCCACCGCCATGATGCCAAAGCGGAACGCCTCCTCGATGGGCACCGGCATCACGCCGATGGTGAGATCGGCGCCGCGTGCGATGTGATAGTCGATCATCGGTCGGTAATCCATCTTGTAGATGTGATCGCCGGAGAGAATAATCACGTTGTCGGCGCGGCTGTTCTGGATGAAGTTCAGGTTCTGGTAGATGGCGTCGGCGGTGCCGGCGTACCAGTTCTGGCCTTTGCGCGCCTGATAGGGTTGGAGCAGACGGACGCCGCCGCGGCTGCGGTCCAGATCCCACGGCTTGCCGATGCCGATATGGTCGTTCAAGCTGTGGGGTCGATACTGGGTCAACACACCGACGGTGTAGATGCCGCTGTTGACGCAGTTGCTGAGGGTGAAATCGATAATCCGAAATTTGCCGGCAAAGGGCACCGCAGGCTTGGCGCGCTCTTCTGAAAGCACCGTGAGCCGTGTGCCTTCACCGCCCGCTAGAATCATAGCAATGGTATTCATGGCATGCGTATCTCTTATCACGTGCGGCTAAATGGGTTGGAGAGTAACGACGACCTACTGGGCTGATAGTCTACCTGATTGCGGGCAATTGTACAAACGTCCTTTTGCCACTTGGGCGACTTCAGAATTGCGAGAGATAAGCGGGCGCGCGCGTTTGGTCGCTTCGGTCATCCATGCTATACTTTCCGTTTGCTGTAAAAGGTAGTTTTCAACGGTTCTTCGTCTATTTCGAGGCAAAGGGGGAAAGCGTGCTGCAGCGCCCAACTCAAACAGCAGCTTTCTGGCGGGACAAATTTGAAGTCACTGCCGATGATGTGGAATTTCTGTACCAGTCGCTTCTGGATGCGCAAAAACCGCAGAAGCTCAGCGAACTGGTGCTGAGCCTGGTCGATGAATATCTGCGCCGGGAAAACGCGCGCATCGAACAGGAGTTGACGAAAGGCGCCATCTATGCGCCGCGGCAGCGCTATCAAGTCGGTCAGACCCTGGTCTTCCCTGGGCTGGAGTTTGCCGTCGGCACGGTGATCGGGGTGCGCCCGGGGCAAAACCCGGAACACGGCGACTTCGAGGTGATCCAGGTGCAGTTCGATGAGAAGGGCAAGAGCAAGCCGCGCGAATTCGCCGCCGGCCTGCAGACTTCCCATCGGCTCAACCAGGTCAACGGCGCGAGTCTGGTGCACGATGTCAGCCTGCTCTCTGCCAGCGAAATCTACAAACTCTACCAGAGCGAAATCGACGAGGCCGTGCTCTATGCCCTGGAAGAGGGCGATCGCCACGAGATGTTTGTGGAAGTCGGCGGCAGTTGGCTGCTCAAGGACATGCTCGCCGAGGTGCATGTCGGCCACATGAACATCGCCGAGGCGCTCATCGAAGTGCAGGGGCGTCCCCTGTCGGCGCAGGAACTCCTCAACGAGGCCGACCTGGACAGCAACGTGAGCCTGGCCATGCGCGTCCTCAGCCTCGATCACAGCCTGAGCAACGATGAACGCTTCGTGCGTGTGCGCCAGGGCCGCGAGATTGCCTGGTTCCTGCGGCGGCTGCTGCCGCCCGCTGTGCAGTCGATCCCGCCGCTGCTGCGCTATCGCCCGCTGGGTTACAATCGCTCGCTGCTTACGGTGGAGATGCTGCAACTGGAATGGGAACTGGACGACGAGTGGAGCGAAGGCGGGATGCGCGGCGAGGCGCCGTCGCTGGTGCCCTCCACCAGCTTCACCCTCACCTACCCACACCGCCGTCACGGCACACTGCCGGTGAGCAGCCGCACCCGCGGCTTCTTTCCGCAGTCGAGCGACGGCGTTTCCGTGGTCACGCTGGTGGATGGGCGTTGGGGCACGCGCTACACCGGCTGGGTCGTCCACGAGGGGCGCTACGTGGTGGGCCTGGCCAAGTGGATGGAGGATCACCAGGTGCCGGTGGGCGCGCTGATCACCCTGGAGCGCAGCCAGTCGGGGGAAGTGGTGGTGGATTATCGCACGCGCCGCCCCAAGCGCGAGTGGGCGCGCATCGCGCACGCCGACGCAGAACGCCTGCATCTCACCTTCGACATGAACAAGATCAATGTGGCGTGCGAGTACGACGAGCACATGATCTTCGCCGAGCACAGCGGCGAGGAGCTGG
>JAPKMV010000369.1 GCA_026645635.1 Caldilineaceae bacterium | reverse complement strand
GCGCACAGACAGGCCGCCGCTATCGGCTGCCCAGCGAGGCCGAGTGGGAGAAGGCTGCGCGCACAGGACGCGCCGAGGCAATCGGCGTGGTGCAGGAGTGGACGCAGACGCTGTGGGGCAGCGATGCCGGCACCCCTGCCTTCGGCTACCCCTACGTGGCAGACGACGGGCGGGAAGCCGTTCGCAGCGACAACCGGGCCGTGCGCGTCTTCCGCGTCTATCGCGGCTGGCGCGGTGCAGACAGCCCGGAAGATGCCCGGCTGACGCGGCGTCGCGCATCGGAGGCGCGCAGCGCGTTGGCCTGGCGCGGCTTCCGTGTGGTCATGGAATTGGCGTAAGGCAGGGCGGATCGGAATGGGATGATGCCGCGGTGGCGGAGAGCCGCTGCAGCAAATTGGTTCACCGAGGAGGGGCGCAATGAAATATGACTTGGTCTTCGAGGGTGGCGGCGCCAAAGGCATGGCGCTGGTCGGTGCGTATGAAGTGCTGGCCGCGCAGGGGCACGGCTTTGGCCGGCTGCTCGGCACGTCGGCGGGCGCGATCACGGCGGTGTTTCTGGCCGCCGGCTACAGCAGCGACGAGATGGTGGCGGTGCTCACCGAGGCGGACGCCGCCGGCAACCCGGTCTTTGCCAGCTTCATGGGCGAACCGCCGCCCTTCAGCGACAAGGAGATCGAGCAGGGCGCGTTTCGCCGGCTGCTCGGCGGCGTCGACCTGACCTTCATCCCCGGCTTTGTGGAGAATCCGCTCAAGGACCAACTGGCCGCAGCCGTGGCCCATACCCGCATGACGCGCAACTTCCTGGCCCTGGTGGAACGCGGGGGCTGGTATTCGGCGCACAACTTCCTCACCTGGCTGCGCGCCAAACTGGACGCAGGCGAAGTCGACGGCAAGCCGCGCAAGTTCAGCGCGATGACCCTCGCCGAGTTCTACGCCGCCACGGGCGTAGATGTCACCTTTTGCGCCACCGACACCACCGGCGGCCGCCAGCTTGTGCTCAACCACCGCACCGCGCCGGACTGCCCGCTCGTCTACGCCGTGCGCATGTCGATGAGCATCCCCCTGCTCTGGGACGAGGTGATCTGGCAGCAGGACTGGGGGCCGTACCAGGGGCGCGACATCACCGGCCACACCATCGTGGACGGCGGCGTGCTCTCCAACTTCCCGCTGGAGTTGTTCGTCTCCGACGCGCCCTTCGTCACCGCGGTGATGGGGCCGAAGCAGAACAACCCGGTCTTGGGTATGCTGCTCGACGACGTTGCGCCGGTGCCACAGCCGCGCGGGCTGCTCGTCAAGTTCACGATCAAGCCGACCGACCTGGCCACCGTGCAGCGGCTGCGCGGGCTGGTGGACACAATGCTCGGCGCGCGCGACAAGCAGGTGATGGAGGCGTTTGCGGACCTGGTGGTGGCGCTGCCGGCCGGCGGCTACGGCACGACTGAGTTCGATATGAGCGAACCGAAGCGCAACGCCCTGCTCGACGCCGCCCGCGCGGCCATGCGCGCGTATCTAGTCGCCCATCCGCCGCTGCCCGCAGCCAGCGGTCTCGCCGCGCCGCCGTCGCCTGCGGTGAAGGATCTGGCCGATACGTTGGCGAGCCGTCTGCTCGCACCGCCGACGCCATAATGTCATCTGCGTCAATCTGTCGATGGCAGTTGCATGGTTGAGAAGCTGTTTGGGAAGATCTATTTGACGCAGAGTCGCGGAGACGCAGAGGTTCGCAGAGTAGAAACAGAGTATTCTCTGCGTTTCTCTGCATCTTTGCGCCTCCGCGTTGAGATGGGTGGCTTAACACACAGTCTCTGAGAAAACTCCCAGCTTCTGCGGTGTTTGAGTTGAGCGTGATCTACGGGGGGAGATATGGCCTTTCGGTTGAATCAGACGATATTCGCGCAGACGATAGTCAACCTGCGGCGCACACCGGGCCATCTCGGCAAGCCCGGCGAGGATGTGATCACGGCGCTGGCGCAGGGCGCAGCCGCGGTCGTCACCGGCGGCGCACAGGTTGTGGATGGGCTGACCTGGTGGCCGGTGCGCGTGCCGCAGCCTGACAGCGCAGCACTGGAGGGGTGGGTGGCGCAGGCCGTGGGCGACATTCCCCTGATGGATGCGCGCGACCCGACCACGCTGGCCCCGGCGCCGCAGCCACCGCCCATCGAACCGATCACCGACCTGCCGGGCGATCCGCCGCCGACCACCGCCAACAAATTGGGCTTCTATCTGCACGTCTCCACCGACCAGCACGGGCTGTGGGACGCCGTCACCCGCGTGCAGCCGCCGACCATGCTCATCCACGCCGACACGGCCAACAAAATGCTGCTGGAGGAGATGCGCCGTTGGCGATCGCCGGATACGTTCGTCATCGGTCGCATGTACAAGGATCAGGCCACCCAGCAGGCGATCCTCGACCATCCAGACCCGGAAGGCCAGGGGCGGATGCTGGCAGACGAGATCATTCACTATGACTTTGGCTTTGCCTTCAAGCGCGGGGAGAATGGACGCCTGCTGGTCGACGCCTGGATGACGCTCAACGAGTGCATCCCCGGTCCCGCGTCCGGCTCCTTTCAGCAGGAACAGCCGCTCATGCTGCGGCGCTACGACCACTACGACCGCATCCAGGAGGCGTTTCAGCAGCGGATGCAGGAGGTGGGGCTGGAGGGCGTAGCCTTCAACTTCGCCGCCGGCAATTTCACTGAGGCCAGCCACTATCTCGATTACTTCCCGCGCACGCTGGCGGCTCTGGTCTACCTGGGCTTCCACGAATACGGCTGGCCCGCGCTCAACCCAAACCAGGGCGCACCGACCAGCGCCGGCATCTACCGCCGGGTGATGGAAGGCGTGCGCGAACGTTACGGCGACCGCCACCGCGTGATCATGACCGAGGCGGGGCTGACGCGCGCCTATGGCCAGCCGCAGAACCCAGACCGCGGCTGGCTCGACCCAGCGGAAACACTCAGCGAGGATTTCTACTGGGAACAGTCACTGGCCTGGTACAACCGCCTCATGGTTGAAGACGACTACGTGCTGGGCGCGTGCTTGTATGAAGTCGGCCATCACGGCGACTGGGCCACCTTCCGCCACCTGGGAGAGGACAACCAGGGCAACGCGCTGCACATCATCGACCGCATCGTGGCGATGAAGGATGCCAACCGCGCGGGGCTGCGTGCTCCCCAACTCGCACAGGCGATGCCCCCGCGCATCGCCATCGGCGGCACGGTCTATCGCGAGCAGCGCCCAATGCCGGGTGCGACCGTGCGCATCTTTGGCAACCAGGAGACCATCGGCAGCCAGCGCGGCGCCACCCTGGCCGCGCCCTCCAGCGTGACCTGGTCGCGGCGGGTGACCGGTTTTGCAGGCGATCTGCGCCGCGCCTGGAATCGGTTTGTCGCAGACGGTGTGGCAGGCATCGCGTGGCCTGAGTTCAAGACGAAGGCGCCGCTCTACAACCCGCAGTTGGCGACAAGCGCCGGCCGTTTCCTCCGCGAGCAGACCTACTGGCTGCCGGAGAACCGCTTTGCTGCGCTGGAGGTCGCGTGGGATCGCACCTTGACGGGCCACGCCGGCACGGTGCGCTCCTGTTGGCTCGACCATGTGCAGGGCAAGGTGATCGGCTTGACCTACGCGGCGTTCAAGCAGGCGCTGCACCAACACAACCCGGCGCTGGCTGCTGATGGCGGGCGCTTCCTCGCCGCAAAACGCTACGTGCTGCCGCGCACCGTGGGCGTACAGGAGTATGTCTTGACCGCGGCCACCGGCGCGCGCGGGCGTTTTTGCTTCACCGGCCTGCCCGCGGGCGAATATCGCATCGAAGTGACCGCGCCGGGCTGCGCCGCCTTCACCACCGGTCTCAGTGCAGGCGCGGACACCGATCTGACCGTGGCGCTGGAGTCGCTGCGGTTCACGCGCCCGACCGCCGGCGCGGGCGGGCTGACCGCGGGAACATTCGTGCGCGTGGCCGGCGACGAGTTTGTGGAGGGTGGTCAGCGGCTCCGCTTCATCGGCGTCAACATCCGCGGCATCGTTCACTACGGCGACGGGCGCACTTTGGAACATACCAACGACGGCCACCGCGGCGAGCAGTTGCGCGCCGCGCGTGACATGGGTGCGCGAGTGGTGCGCATCTTCCTGCCCTGCGTCAACGCCAACGTCGACCAGACCATCGCCGGGCTGCAGCGCGTGCTGGAGATCATGCGCGCCGAGACGCCCAACCTCTATCTGCTGCCCGCGCTGAGCAACCTCTATGCGGACGTGCCCTTCCGGGTGCAGGGCGACGACGGCTTCTATGCACGGGTGAACCCGAATTTCAATACCGATCTATTGAACAGTGCGTTCTTCACCGGCGGTTACCGCGTCAACTATTTGAACCTGGTGCGGCGCGTGGTGGAGCGCTTCCGCGGCGAGCCGCGCATCTTCGCCTGGGAGATCGGCAATGAACTCAAGCTCGACACCACCGGTGCGCCGCCGGCCAGCGACCCACATGTGGCGGCGTTCATTGCCTTCAACCATGCCGTGGCCGCCGAGATTCGCCAACTCGACCCCAATCACCTGATCACCACGGGGATGAGCAGCACGCACCACGCCTGGCTCCACACGCCGGAACTGCGCCGCCGGCTCTATGCCACGCCGCTGTTCGATTTCATCACGGTGCACTGCTACAACGATGAACTCGAAAACGACGACAGTGC
>JAPKMV010000368.1 GCA_026645635.1 Caldilineaceae bacterium | reverse complement strand
CAGGTCATCGGCCCGATCGCCAGCACCTATCACTGGAACGGCGACATCACCAACGCGGAAGAGTGGATGGTCATCCTCAAAAGCCGCACCGATCTCTTCCCGGAACTCGATGCGCTGATCCAGCAGCTTCACCCCTACGACGTGCCGGAACTGCTCGCCGTCCCCGTCATCGCCGCGGGTCGCAGCTATCTCGATTGGATCAACGGCCAACTGAAGCGCCGGCGCGAGGCGGGGGGCTGAGAGGGTGAGGGGGTGAGAGGGTGACGGAAACGCACCTATGCCCGCTCGAAGTATATAGTCACCCCGAACTCATCCTGTAGATGCGGCAGAAGCATTCCCGACATACATCTCGACCTCACTGATGAGGGCAGCCAACAGCCTCGGCGCAATATGCAAAGTCGACCGATTCGGCAAGTTGCGCAGAATGTTCAGAATCTCAGTGCCAGTTCGTTGGTTTCGATGGATCGCCCGCAGCAAGACGCCGATGGTGCCGTGCACAGCAAAACCGAAGGACTCCGCAGCAAGACGCGCTGCCGAATCATCGGTGAGAAGTATCGCTGTCTGCGCGCTCTGCATCACTGCCAACGCCGTTGTCTCACCTGGATCGAGTTCGAACGCCTGAGCGACTATCTGCAGAGATGGGAGAATCTGGTATTCGCCTGATTCAACGCGCTTCACGGTGGGAATGCTCTTGGTCACTAACGCTCCCGGGCGATATCGGGACACTTCAGCCCAGACCACGTCCGTAACCAACACTTGGGCAAAGTCGCCCAGTAGGTCCAAACAGTCAAGCTCATCGAGATGAATCAACGGGCCGGCGTCGGCAACGACAATTTTGGCGGGAGATTCCATCTGTTGTTATTCGCTTCCGTAAAGACCCCACTGGATATCCTCGCGCAGATGGCGCTCCATCACATCAGCGCGATGCGTGCTCAGAAAGCGGCGGAGCGCCTCCAGCAGAACCTCATTGGTGTCGTTGTACCAGCCGATATTCACCAGTTGCTCGATCTCTTGATGTAGTTTGGCCGGCACTCGCGTCTGCACAGTGACAGTTGTTGCAGCCTGCATTGACCTTTCTCCCGTTCCTGACCGGCATCCCGGTTACTGCATTCACCGTAGAGGCTGTTTGAAAAGCCACCCTCGTCAACGCAGAGACGCAAAGGTGCGGAGAAACGCAGAGAACACGCGTGTAGAACTCCTCCGTTTTTCCTCTGCAAACCTCTGTGTCTCTGCGTCAAAGGGATCTTAACAAACAGTCTCTTATGCGAATTGTAGCACGTCCAGCACCTCACACGCGAGTTCATAACGGCCGAAGCTGGGCATCAGGTAGACGCCCTGCACATAGGGCAGTTCCTTCAGTTCCAGCAGCAGCTCCTGCGCCATCTTGACCCCTTCCTGGCGGCCGCCGGCGCCGGCTTTGCGCATCCGCTCCAGCGCAGCCTCGCTCAGGGTGATGCCCGGCACCTCGTTGTGGAGGAAGCTGGCATGCTTGTGCCCTTGCAGCGGCAGCACGCCGATCAGCACCGGCACGGGAAACGCGCCGTGGCGATCCTCGTAGACGCGCAAGAATTCCGTCCACAGCCGCGCGTCGAAGATCGGCTGCGTCATGGTGAAGTGCGCGCCGCCGGTCACCTTCTGGTGGAAGCGGTCCACCTCCTGCACCAGGTCGCTGCGCGTCGGGTCGCAGGCCACGGCCACGGTGAAGCCGCCCTTCATCCCCATTTCCTGCCCCGCCAGGTCGACGCCCTGGTTGAAGCGGTCGATGATGCGCACCAGCCCGATGCTGTCCACGTCGTAGACCGCGGTGCTCTGCTTGTTATCGCCCAGGCTGGGCGGGTCGCCGGTGAGGGCCAGGATGTTGCGCACCCCCAGCGCGTGCGCGCCGATCAAATCGGACTGGAGGCCCATGAGCGAGCGGTCGCGAGTGGTGAAGTGGACGATGGTCTCGACCCCCACCTGCTGCTGAATCTGCACGCAGAGGGAGAGGGCGCTCATGCGCACGCGGGCCATGGGGCTGTCGGCCACGTTGACCGCATCCGCGCCCATGCGCAGGGCATGGCGGGCGCCTTCGATCTGCTTCTGGGCGTTGAAACTGCGCGGCGGGTCCACCTCGACGCTGATGACGAACTTGCCGGCGCGCAGCTTGCGCAGCAGGTCGGTCGGCTGCTCCTCGCCGGTGACGCCATAGTCGGCCTTGGGCGCGACCGGCGGCTCTTCGGCCACCGCAGCGGGGACGACCAGTTCGCTGCGCCCGGCCAGGTGCTCGTCGAGCGCGGCGCGCATGGCGCGGATGTGCATGGGCGTGGTGCCGCAGCAGCCGCCCAGCAGCCGGGCGCCGTTGACGAGAAAGCTGCGCGTCTGCCGCGCAAAGTATTCCGGGCTGGACGGGTAGTAGAAGCGCCCCTCCACCCGCTCCGGGAAGCCAGCGTTGGGCATGACGCTCACACTGAGTTCCGGTGCGACGGCGTGGAGCGTCTCCAGCGTGCGCAGCATCGCCGCCGGGCCGACGGAGCAGTTCATCCCCACCAGGTCTGCGCCGGCCGCCTGGAGCCGCGCCGCGGCCGCCTCCGGTGCGATGCCGTTGTAGGTCAGGCCATCTTCGGCAAAGGTGAGCGAAGCGACGATGGGCAGGTCGCAGACCTGGCGCGCCACTGCCACGGCGAGCGCCAGTTCGTCCAGATCGGTGAAGGTCTCGAAGAGGAGCAGGTCGGCGCCCGCCTCCCAGAGCACGCTGATCTGTTCGCGGAAGGCGTCGCGCGCCTCCTGCTCGGTCAGATGGCCGTCGGGAGCGAGGCGCTGACCTAACGGCCCGACGTCGCCGGCGATGAAGAAGGCGCGGCCGCTCACCTCGCGCACGTCGCGCACCAGCTTGACGGCGCGGAAGTTGAGGTCGCGCACCTTGTCGGCCAGCCCGTAGGCCGCCAGCCGCACCCGGTTGGCGCCGAAGGTGTGGGTCTTGAGCACGTCGGCGCCGGCGTTGGCATAGGCCAGGTGGATCTCGCTCACCGCGGCCGGCCGCGACAGCACCAGGTATTCAAGACACTGCTCGCTGCTGGCGCCCTGCGCATAGAGCATGGTGCCCATCGCGCCGTCGGCGAGGAGGGGCGTGGCGGCCAGGCGCTGCAGAAATGGATGAGTGCTCATAGCATTCTCCTTCGACACACGGTTTCCTGAAAAGACGATGCAGTATAGCATAATGGAAGCATTGTGTGGTTGTTGGCGTGTGGTGTGGGCATCGAATTGCACCGTCTCCGGTGATTGAACTTCACCAGAGACGATCTGTAGAAAGCTGAGGTGACCGCGTGATTGACAATAAGATTGCTCTGAGTTTGCACGATCGCACGATGCGCGGTGAATCGTTGTCGGCCGATGAGCGAGCGCTCCTTGAAAGTTGGTATCAGCAAGAGGATGCCGCTGAAAGCGCTGGATTCGGCGCCGCAGGCACAGAGACGACGATTACGTTGCTGCGCAGTCAGGTCGATGCAACGCTGGAGCAGCTATCTGCCGTGATCAAGCAGATCCAGCGTGTTACAGATGAAAATGCTGCACTGAGTCGCGAGATGTGGTGTAATCCTTGAGCGAATTCTTACCTGACCTGACCGCCGAGACGGTGGCAACAGATTTTCGGGAAAAAGAACCACAGCAATACCAACTGCGCAGCATCATCGAGCCGGACATGCTCGTCGAATCGGTGGAAATCCCGCGCGAGCCGGAGAAGGACGGCGAAGTGGTCTTCCGCGGCCGCTTGCAGCGCCCCAGCCACGAGGCCTTCAGCCGCTGGCTGCGCGCGTACAATGCCATCGGCTATACGCCCATGCTGCGCCACGTCAACGAAGATGCCGACCCCAACGAGGTGCTGGTGCGCCTGTTCAAGGGCGTCGCCGTGCCCGGGCACCCGCGGGTCTGGATCAACGCCGTGCTCTTTGCCCTGACCGTGGTGAGCACGCTCTTCGTCGGCTCGCTCTACGGCGACAACGGGCTGGTGCTGGAAAGCCCCTGGGACCTGCTGCGCCCGGAGAACTTGATCAAGGGCTTGCCCTTTGCGGCCACGCTGTTGGGCATTTTGACCGCACATGAATTCGGCCACTATTTCGCCGCGCGCTACCACAAGGTGGCGGTGACGCTGCCCTACTTCATTCCCATGCCGCTCACCTTTGGCACGCTGGGCGCGTTCATCCAGCTCAAGGAGCCGGTGCCGGATCGGCGCAAGCTCTTCGACATCGGCGTGGCCGGGCCGCTGGCGGGTCTGGCCGTGGCGCTGCCGCTGCTCGTCGTCGGGCTGATGAGCAGCCCGCTGGGGACGCTCACCGCTACGCCAGGCGCCATGATCGAGGGCAACAGCATCCTTTACTACCTGGGCAAATGGCTCGCCTTTGGCCAGCCGTTGCCCAACTGGGCCACCGGGCAGGATGTCTTCATGAACCAGGTGCTCTACGCCGCCTGGATCGGCCTGCTGGTGACGGCGCTCAACCTGCTGCCCGTGGGCCAACTGGACGGTGGCCACACGGTCTACGCGCTCTTTGGCAAAAAGGCGCGCTACGCCAACCTGGCGACGTTGGGAATCATGGGGCTGTTTGCCCTGGCCGGGCTGCCCTTCGTCCAGGAACTGATCCCGGCAGCGGAAGCGGTGGGCTACACCGGCTGGTTCATCTGGCTCTTTTTGATCATGGCCCTGATCGGCGTGGAGCATCCACCAGCCC
>JAPKMV010000367.1 GCA_026645635.1 Caldilineaceae bacterium | reverse complement strand
GGCGTCAGCGTGGTAACCGGCTCGCCGGGCACCGCGGAGGCGGGCGCGCTGGTGCGGGTGCGCGTCGTGCGCACTGCCGCGGACACGACCAAGCTGGCGGAGGACGACGGCAGCTTCCGCCTGGAAGTTCCGGCGCTGATTTCGGACACGCTCAAGCTCTATCTGAAGGACAGCGCAGGCAACGAGACGGAAGTCCCCATGCCGCGCTTTGCGAATGCGGACGGCAGCACGGTCGTCGGCGCGGCGGGCGGCGTCGTCAGCGCGGCCAACGGCGCCTTTGCCCAGATCGAGCCGGGGGCGCTGCCCGACGGCGCAGTTGTGGCGATCCGGCCGATCACCGTCACCGACCTGCCCATCGTCCAGCCCGACCTGGCGGATTTCGTGGCCGGCGTGCAACTAACGCTGAGCCAGACGCCTACCGTCTACATCGACCTGGGCGTGCCTGCGCCGCCCGACGCCCGGCCCGACGACATCGTGCTGGTCATGCGCCCGGTGACGCTGACCAACGGCACGGTGACGTGGACGCTGGTCGACCGCGCGCACCTGGCCGATGGCAAGTATGTGACCGGTTCGCCGCCCTTCCCCGGCGCGCTCGGCTCGGCCCAGTATTCTTTTTTCCGCCCGACCTACATCATCGAGCCGGGGCCGGACGGCATCTTGCAGACGCAGCCAGACCCGGTGATCTCAGACGACGAGATCGAGCAGCGCCCCACCTTGAACGGGACGATGGATGTGGTGGCGCCCGGTCCGGACGGCAAGCTCCAGATGCTGCCGCGCTTCAACTCCGACGACGTGCGCCGCACCGAGTGCATGAGCTTTGTGACCCTGAACGCCAGCTTCAGCCTGGATGTGATGTTCTTCTCGCCCACCTTCCCCGGCATCATCTATCCGGTGGCGGGCGTGGACAAGATCACCATGGCCGGCTACTGCAATCAGCCGCTGGACGTCCAGGTGAGCAACGCGCGCACGGGGCAGATTCTCCAGGCGATCAGCGTCGCCGCGTCGCCGGAACGCAACGCCATCATCGAGGGGCAGGCCAACCTCACCGACGACCATGAGCCGCCCACGGTGATCGGGACGATCCTGCCCACCGACTTCACTCAGCAGCAGCCGGAGATCTGGATCAAGTTCTCCGAAACCATGCGCGCGGCCTCGCTGCCCGACAACTTCAAGGTCTTCGACAGCCTGGGCAACCGGGTGCAGGGCGCAGTGGAGATTCTCTACAACAATACCGTCGCGGTCTTCCGCCCCACCGTGGCCTTTGGCCTGGGCCAGGAGTACCGCATCGACCTCACCGGCATGGAGGACTTTGCCGCCAACGATCTGGCCACGGCGCCGATCACCTTCCGCCGGGCCGCGCCGCAGGTGCTGGCGAACCTGGCCACGGATAGCGCGCTCTTCGATGCCCTGGCTCGCTGCCGCGACAAGGACAATCCTGCGACCTGTTACCTCGGCCCGCAGGACGCCGTCACCGTGGGCAAGACCATGTTCATCGCCAACGGCGTCCAGGATAACCGGGAGGTCTACAAGGACAACGCCAACCAGCGCCGGCTGGCGGTGCTCGACGCCAGCGACCCCACTGCGCCGCGGCTGATCGGCTGGTATCGCACGGTGACCAAGCCCAATTCGCTGGCCGTCGTGCCCGACGCCGCGTTCAACTACATCGACCACAACGGCGCAGCGGCGCGCTTCGAGGGCGATCTGCTGGTGGTCATTGGCGGCGGCAAGGGCGGGCAGGACAGCGGCCGGCTGGAACTCTACGACGTGACCGCCTGTTTCCAACGCGCGGCGGTGGAGAACTGCCTGGACGAGAGCCTGGCTCCCTTCCTCGGCGCCAAGTTCCTCTCCACGGGGATGCAGGATGTGCAGCGCACCGGCGTGCCGGCCGAGCCGGGCAGCGCTGCGGAGATCGCGCTGCTCCACGACCGGGTGCTGGTGCAGGAGGGCGAGGAGCGGGACGACACGCTGATGGCCTACGTGGTGGTGGTGCCGGTGGGCATTGCCGCAGTGGACATCACCGCCGCCGTCAACTATTCGCACACCAACCCCAGCCGCTACGCCATCGACGGGCTGCTGCGCGGTGACTTCTTCGACGTGGCGGTGATCGACAACCTGGTCGTTGCGCCGGAGATGCCGGGCAGCGGCGCCAGCAAGCTGCGCGTCTTCGGCGCCAGCCTGCTCCAGGCCGAGGAGATCCCCATCCCCCGCGGCTTCCGCCTGGCGGGGCTGGAGGGTTTCGTGGTGGATCTGGACAGCGACGGCAACCTGGGCGCGGGCGAGGACGGCGACAACGACCTGCTGCAAGGTCAGGACGAGGTCTTTGACTTGGCTGTGGTGGCCAGCGGTGGCCGCCAAACCACCAATGGCCGCGGCGAGCTGTACGTGATCGACCTGAGCAAGCAGAGCAGCCTGCGCCACGCTGCGCCACTCACGGAAGACGACAATTTGGCGGACTACAGCCCGCGCATCATCTCACGTATCCCGCTGCCGGGCGCCGCGCTCAACCTCTGCGTCAACGGCGCGACGGGGCTGGCCTACGTGGCGATGGACCAGGTGGGCGTCGGCATCGTCGACCTGAACCACCTGGTCGCGGCGGCGCAGAACAAGGTGAATGCGCGCTGGCTGATCGACGACAACGGCGATTTCGTGGACGACCGCCTGCTCTACACGATCCGCAGCCCGGGCGACCCGCGGGAGTGGCTCAACGGCATCGACTGCCAGGAGGGGTTGCAATCCCTGCCCGGCGATCAACCCGTCCCGCCCGCCTACCAGCCCGCCGCGCCGGGCAGCCTGGTGCTGAGCTGGGAAGCCAGCGGCGGCCAGTTGCTGGGCAACTTCGCCGTCACCGCCGCGTCGCCGGTGATCGTGCGCTCGGATTTGGACACCATCAACCAGACCGTATGCCAAGCGCCGGAACTGCTGCGCTTTGTGCTGAGCCACCCGGCTACGGTGACGGTGACCATCGACGGCCAGCCCATGCTGGTGGACAAAGACTTCGTGGAAGCGGAGAACGACGGCGTGGATGACGGGATGATTCCCTTCACCAACCTGCCGCTGCCCGCAGGCGCGCACGGCTACGTGATTCCTTACGCCGCCATCGTCGAGACCGGCGAACATGCCTTTGCGGTGCGCGCCACCTTCCTGCCCGGTGACCCCGGCGTGGTGATGAGTGCGGACGGCGTCATCCGCCACGACCTGAGCATGAAGGCAAACCTGCCCCTGGCCCACACGATGGTCAAGGGGGTGGATTTGTGGGACGGACATCTTGCCCACGGCGCGCAGGATCTGGCGCTGCCGGGCCGCGGCCTGGGGCTGGAGTTCTCTCGTTCCTACGGCAGCGGCGGCGTGCAGACCGACGGCCCCCTGGGCGCGGGCTGGACCCACAATTACAATGTGCGTCTGTTCAAGGACAACTGCGGGCGCTATGTCGTGGTCGGCGGCGAAGGTTCGGGCAACGCCTTCACCAACCCGCACATGGACCCGGCCAAGGCCGCGCTCTTTGCCTCGCCCACCTTCACCGTGGCCGCGGACGCGCTCTTCTACGACCCGCAGATCGGCTATCACTCGACGCTGATCCGCGACGGCAGCAACGCCAACCGCTTCGACTTCTTCACGCCGACGCACACCCGCTACCACTTCGAGCGGGAGAACGACCTGCGCGGGGAAGTCTACACGCTGCGCTTCATCGAGGACACAAACGGCAATCGCGTCACCCTGGACTACAAGACCGGCGACACGGACGCGACCACGCTGGATCGGGTCACCAACGCCTCCGGCTACACCATCGACTTCACCTACCGCCGCGTCGCCAGCGAGCCGCGCATCGTCAAGCTGAGCGCGGACGTGGGCGACGACGATCTGGGCGTCACGGTGGAATACGAATACGATACGCTGGGCAACCTGACGGTGGTCACGCGCACGTCGCCCTATGCAGATTTCGCGCTCAACGATGTGCGCGTCAATCGCTACAGCTACACCACCGACAACCCGGAGGACCCGTACAACCTGCGCAGCGTGACCGACCCGGACGGCAACGTCACCGAGTATGTCTACTATGCGCCCGCGGACCCGATGGCCGGCTACACAGTGGACTTCCAGGTGGCCAAGCACGAGTTCATCAAGGAGATTCGCCAGCCGGAAGGGGTGACGACCCGCTTCGTCTACACCATCAGCATGAACCCGGCCGTGCCCAACCAGCGGCTGGTGAGCGACCCGCGGCCCGGCGTGCCCGGCACACGCTACACGCTCAACAGCTACGGCGCGGCGGTGCGGGTCGATGCACCGCTGGCCCGCACGCCCCGCACGGTCTGGTGCACCGACCTGCCACTGCCAGCCGAGTGCGCGCGCCGCGACGCGCTCAAGGGCGCAGAGATCGACGCGTTGGGCCGGCGCACGGTCTACGGCTACGACGCGCTGGGCAACGTGGTGACGGAGACGATTCACATCGACACTGTGGCCGCGGCGCACATCCAGCCCACGGTGAACAAGAACGGCCAGGCGGTGACGCGGCTCACCACCACCGCGATCTACGACCCGCTCTTCAGCAAGCCGGTGCGCACCACCGACGCCGAGGGGAACAGCACCTGGTTCTGCCTGGACAGCCCGACGCCGCAGCCGGCCGGTTCTCCCTGCCAGCCCACCGAGGGGCGCACGGGCAATCTGCTGGCGCAGGTGGATGCGCTGGGCCACCGCACCAGCTATGGCT
>JAPKMV010000366.1 GCA_026645635.1 Caldilineaceae bacterium | reverse complement strand
TGGGAACCTGGGGCGGCGGGCTGAACTACTTCGACGTGCGCAGCAAGCTGTGGACGCGCTATCGCCATGACGCGGACGACCCGGCCAGCCTCTGCGGCGATGTGATCGCCGATCTCTTCGAGGACAGCCGCGGCCTCCTGTGGATTGCGACCAACGACGGCGGGCTGTGCGCCCTGGATCGCGCCACCCGCACCTTCACCCGCTATCGGCACGACCCGCAGAACCAGGCAAGCATCGCCAGCGATGCGGTCTCCACCATCTACGAAGACGCCGACGGCGCACTCTGGATCGGCACCGGCGGCTTTGGCATTCCGGGCGCCGGGCTGGCTCGGCTGGATCCAGCCACCGGCGCGTTCACCCACTTCCGCCACGACCCGGACGACCCAACCAGCGTGAGCAGCGACACCATTGCCGCCATCGTCGAGGACCGCAGCGGCGATCTCTGGGTTGCGGCCGGCGGTTTCAGCCTGGCCGGCGCCGGCCTGAATCGCCTTGACCGCACAACGGGCGAGTTCACCCGCTTTCGCCACGATGCAAACGACCCGACGAGCCTGGCCAGCGACGATGTCGTTGCGCTCTACCGCGACCGTGCCGGCGCGCTTTGGGTTGGGACATGGGGCAGCGGTGTGGATCGGCTGGAGGAGGATGACCAGGGTGTGCGCTTTGTCCACCACCGCCACGACCCCTATCGCCAGTCCAGCATCAGCGCGGACATCGTCTGGTCGATACTGGAAGATCGGTCGGGCGTCTACTGGTTTGGCACGATCAACGGCGGTCTCAGCAAGGTCAATCCCCAGGTGCAGCAGTTCAATCTCTATCGCCACCATCCCGACGACGACAACAGCCTGGGCTTCGACGTCGTCGGCGCGTTCTATGAAGATCGCGCTGGCGGGTTGTGGATCGGGCTGTGGGGTGGCGGGCTGGATTACTTCGACCGGGCCACGGGCGAGTTCACCCACTACCGTCACGACCCGGACGACCCTGACAGCCTGCGCAACGCCACCATCAGCGCCCTCTACGAAGACGAGGATGGCGCCCTGTGGATTGCCTCCCTGGGCGGGTTGCACCGCCTCGACCGCAGCACCGGCAAGTTCAGCGTTCTGACGCACGACCCGGCGAACCCCGATTCCCTGGTCAGCGACAGCGTCTACCGCCTCCTGCCGGCCGGTGACGGCCGCATCTGGGTGGGCACGCTGGGCGGGCTGGATCTCTTCGACCCCAGCACAGGACGCTTCACCCATTTTGTCCACGACCCCGCGGATGTGCAAAGTGTGCCCGACAACCAGATCACCGAACTGTACCAAGCGCCGTCGGGCGTGCTCTGGGTGGGCACCTGGCATGGCGGTCTGGCCTATCTTGACCCGGACGCGTGGGCGCAGGGCGATGCGCGCTTTGTGCGCTACCAGCACAACCCGGACGACCCTGCCAGCCTCAGCGACAATTCGGTGTGGGCGATCCACCAGGATCGCGCGGGCGCGCTTTGGGTGGGCACGCAGGCGGGGCTGAACCGACTCGACCCGCGCAGCCGCACCTTTACCCGCTATCGAGAGAAGGAAGGGCTGCCCAACAACGCAGTGCTCTGCATCGAAGAAGACCGGCGCGGCTATCTGTGGATCGCCACGAACAATGGCATGGCGCACTTCAACACCGTGCTGCCCAGTTTCCGCATCTTCGACGAGCGCGACGGCTTGCAGAGCAGCGAGTTCAACTCCGGCGCGTGTCTGCGCTCACGCAACGGCGAGATGTACTTCGGCGGGGTGCATGGCTTCAACGTCTTCCAACCCGACACTGTCCAACGCAATCCTGCGCCGCCGCCAGTGGTGATCACCAACTTCAGCATCTTCAACCAGCCGGCGGCCGTGGATTTGACGGGCGAGACGCCCATCGATCTCTCGTATCGCGAGAGTTTCATCGCCTTTGAATTTGCGGCGCTCGACTATCACGCGCCGCAAAAGAACCGCTACACCTACAAACTCGAAGGGTTCGACGCCGGGTGGGTGGACGCCGGCGACCGCCGCTATGCCAGCTACACGAATCTGCCCGGCGGCGACTACCTTTTCCGTGTGCGCGGCTCCAACAACGACGGCCTCTGGAACGAGGCAGGCGTGGCCATTCCCCTGCGCGTGACGCCGCCCGTGTGGGAAACCTTCTGGTTCCGCGGCATTGCGGTCTTCATGCTGCTGGCGCTGGTGGCCAGCGGCGTCGGCTGGCGCGTCCATAACATCCGCGTCCAGAATCGATGGCTGGCGCGCAAGGTGGACGAACAGACCGCAGAATTGCGCCGCCAGATCGCGCAGCGCGAGCAGGCGGAAGCAGCCCTGGCGCAAAAAGCCGCAGATGAAGCCGTCGTCGCCGAGCGCACCCGCCTGGCGCGCGACCTGCACGACGCGGTGACGCAGACGCTCTTTTCCGCCAGCCTCACGGCCGAGGTGCTGCCGGAGCTGTGGGAAACGGATACGGAACAGGGGCGGCGCACCACCGAGGAGCTGCGCCAGTTGACCCGCAGCGCACTGGCGGAGATGCGCACGCTGCTCCTGGAACTGCGCCCCAGCGCCGTCGTCCAGGCGCGGCTCGAAGATCTCGTGCGCCAGTTGACCGAGGCCACGGTGAGCCGCACCCGCGCCGCGGTGCAGGTCAAGGTCGAGGGTCAGCGTCCCTTGCCCGACGACGTCAAGATCGCGCTCTACCGCATCGCCCAGGAGTCGCTCAACAATATCGCAAAGTATGCGAAGGCGAGCAATATCCATGTGGATCTGCGGCAGCAACCAGCCGGTGTGCGTCTGACGATCAGCGACGACGGCATCGGCTTCGACCCGGACACCGTGGGTGCAGGTCATTTTGGCCAGAAGATCATGCGCGAACGCGCCGAGAGCATCGGCGCCCGCCTTACCGTGCAGAGCGAGGTCGGCCACGGCACTGTCGTCATGGTCACCTGGAATGACCCGGAGTGGCAGGAGCCGCCAGCAGGCGAAGGAGAAGAGAGATGAGCGAAACCAAATCGATCCGTGTGATGATCGTCGACGACCACGCGGTGGTGCGCGGCGGGCTGAGCAAGTTTCTCCAGGTGCACAAAGACCTGGAGCTGGTCGGCGAGGCGGAGAACGGGGTTGAAGCCGTGCGTCTGGCCAGGCAACTGCAGCCCGACGTGGTGCTGATGGACCTCAAGATGCCCGAGATGGACGGCGTCGCGGCGTCGCGCGAACTGCGCGCCCAGCACCCGAAGCTGCGCGTCATCGTGCTGACGAGTTTCGCCGAGGACAACATGGTGCAAGGTGCATTGCAGGCCGGCGCCACCGGCTATCTGCTCAAAAACGTCACCGGCGCCGACCTGGCCAACGCCATTCGCGCCGCCCACGCCGGGCGGATAACGCTCTCCTCGGAGGCGACAGAGGCGCTCGTCCACGCCGCGGCCAACCCCATCGTGCCGGCGGACGAGCTGACCGAGCGCGAGCGGGAGGTGCTGGCGCTGATGGTGGACGGTCTGAGCAACCAGGAGATCGCCAACCGCCTCTTCCTGAGCCTGGGCACGGTGAAGTTCCACACGGGCAACATCTACTCCAAGCTGGGCGTCGACAGCCGCGTCGCCGCAGTGACCCTCGCCATCCAGCGCCGTCTGATCTGAGCGCACCTATCCGTTTGGACAGTCAATTGTCATGGCTGATGTACAGGTCAGATTGCGCCGAAAGCCGGGCGACGCCGCCGCCGAGTGCGGCTAGACTGTACTGTAGTGATCGGACTGTGATTGACGGAAATGTGAGCAGATTATGCGACAAGATACCAGCAGTACATGGGGTTCTCAGGCGTTGAGTTGGTTGTTCTATGGTTTGGCCGCCGTCGTGGCGGTGGCAGCCCTGCTCCTGGGGCTGGCCGTTGGCGGCGCTTCCGCGGCCGTGCCTGCCGCCGCCATCGGCTTCCAGTCACCGGCGCTGCGTCCGCTGTGGGATGCGTTGGTAGCGGGGCTGCAATCTTTGGGCTGGTTGGTCTTCGCCGCTGGGCTGATCCTGGCCGCCCTGCTCGGCTGCGGTGGGCTGCTCCTCAGCAACACCGTCAAACTGGCGCGCCGCGTCAGCCGGCTGGAAGGCGAACTCGTCCTGTGTCGGCAGGACACAGCGGCGCCCCGGCAACCCAATTCCTCTACCCTCCCCAAGTCCGAGATTCATTCCCCTTTTCTTCGCACATAGCCGTAGAGCAGCAGCGCACCGGCCAAGGTCATGGCGCCGCCGGTGAGGAACGTTGCCGCATAGCCGTACTGCACGATGATGTAGCCGCCGGCCAGCGAGATAAAGGCCACGCTCAACCCGGCTGCCATTTCGTTGACGCCGGTCATCATCGGGCGCAGGCGGTCAGGCGTGCGTCCCATCAGATAGACATAGAAGGCGGGATAGCGCATCGAGAAGCTGGCCAACAGCCCGATAAAGCCGGCGCCCGCGCCAGCGACCGTGCCGGCCAACGCCAGCGGCAGCGTGCTGACAAACGCAGCCCCCGCAGTGAGCGCGGCGGTCGTCCCGTAGCCGATGCGCCGCCCCAGCGCCGGCCCCAGCAGGACAGCCGGCACAGCCAGCAACCGTGCACTGGCCGCGATCAAGCCGATGGTGGCGGTGGATGCACCCAATTCCGTATCCATGTAGACATTGAAGAAAGTCATCGACGCGCCCATCGCGCCCAATTGCAGGAAGCGCACCACGGCCATGAACACGATCAACCCGTAGGCTGCGGTCATGGCCG
>JAPKMV010000365.1 GCA_026645635.1 Caldilineaceae bacterium | reverse complement strand
CGCAGCCCAATTGCTCCTGGGCGCGCTCAACGTCTTCTTGATGGCGCCCGTCTGGCTGCAGATGGTGCACCTGTTCGTGACGATGGTGATCTGGATGTTGACCGTGCTCTACGGGGCTGCCATGCTGGCGGCGCAGGACAGTGAGGCGACCGCCAGGGGACGCTCGACGACTGCCGGCGCGACTGCGGTAAACCCGCTGACGCCACAGCCGTAAAATGGCAAGACTTACGGAGGCTGAGCTTGTCGAAGCCGGCTTCGACAAGCTCAGCCTCCGTGAAACCTATTTCGTTAACTTCAGCCTGCGTAAGTCCTAAAATAGAAAATGGTCACGAATTACACGAATTTTAACGAATTAAAGAGCAAATTCGTTAAAATTCGTGTAATTCGTGACCTATCCGCAGAGTTACAAAAACCCTTGCGTCTTGGCGCCTTTGCGTGAGCGCCCTTTTCCTTACGCCGCTACGGCCTCGGGCTGCGCCTCAGCCACCTGCACGAGTTCAACCTCGATCTCAATCTCGACGTCCTTGCCAACCAGCCAGCCGCCGGTCTCCAGCGCCACGTTCCAGACCAGGCCCCAATCCTCACGGTTGATCTTGGCCTTGGCCGCAAAACCGTAGCTCGTTGTCCCCCACGGGCTTTTGGCCGAACCGACATATTCCACATCCAGCGTCAGCGGCTTGGTGACATCACGGATGGTGAGGTCGCCCGTCAGCTTGGCATGCTTCTTGTCCAGCACCTGGACATTCGTGCTCTTGAACGTCATGGCCGGATAGCGCTCAACGTCGAAGAAATCCGCCGAGCGCAGGTGACCGTCGCGCTGTGCGTCGCGGGTGTTGATGCTGCCCAGGTCGACCGACACGTCAACCGCGGTGAGTTCCGGCTTCTCTACGTTCAGATCGACGGAGCCGCTGAATTTGGTGAACTCGCCGCGCACCTTGGAGATCATCATGTGGCGGACGGCGAACTGAATCTGCGTGTGAGAGTTGTCAATTTGGAAAGCCATGAGTGTTGTTCCTTTCATTCCTGTGTGATGCAAACCTGTCATTGTTCCTGATAAACCTTGTGCAGAAAACCTGCGTTGCGTGATGTTCATTTCGCAAACAAGTCTTCTGTACTGATTCAATGTTTTCAATATAGTTTAACATTGAATGATTTAATGTTAGGCATATTACCAAGTATGCACACTACCGTCAAATTCGGTTGCGGCTGGATCGCACACAAAGCCGTTAAGAGGCTGTTTGTAAAGACCATTTTGACGCAGAGGCGCAGAGATGCAGAGGCTCGCAGAGGAAGAACAGAGGAGTTCTACCGGTCTGTTCTCTGCGTTTCTCTGCATCTCTGCGCCTTTGCGTCAAAATGGTGTGGCCCTACAACCAGACTCTATGAACGCAAAGGCGCGAAGTACAGTGCCCTGTCTTCGCGCCTTTGTGTCTTCGCGTGAGCCATTCTATGAAACGACGAACAACCCTCTATTCCAGGCGGATCACCTGCCCGATCTGGATCAGCGAATCAGGCTGGAGGCCGTTGATGCGCAGTAGTTCCTGCCAGTCCAGCCCGTACTGCACGGCGATGGTGATGATCGTGTCGCCGCTGGCCACGGTGTGGGTGCGTCCGCCGGCAGCGGCTGGTGCGGGCGCCGTCGCAGGCGTAGCCAGCAGGGCGGCCGCAGCCGTCTGTCCTGGGATCGTCAGCACCTGGCCAACCTGAGGCTGGTCGCCGACCGCCAGCCCGTTGGCCGCGGCCAGCGAACGCCGCGAGACGCTGAAGCGCACGGCAATGCCCAGCAACGTGTCGCCCGCCTCCACGGTGTAGGTGGAGGGCGCAGGCGTGGCAACGGGGGCAGCGGTCGCGACCGCAGTGGTGCTCGTTGCGGTGGTTCCTGCGGGCACGGTTGCGTCTTCTACGCCGATCAGCGTGATCACCTGGCCGATCTCGATGATGCTGTCTTCGGTGAGGCCGTTGGCCGCCGCCAGTTCGCGCCAGTCGATGCCGTAGCGCAGCCCAATCAGGCTGAGCGTGTCGCCGGCAACGATGGTGTACTGGGCGCCGGCCACCGGGGTGAGAACTGCGGCCGGCGCGGCGGCCCCTGCACCGGCGCCCGCATCAGCGGCGGTCACGGCGGCGGGAATCACCGACGCGGCAAGCGGCTGCGTCGGCACGCCAGGCGCGGTGACACAGTTGGCGCTGCCCTTGTCCGTCCACGTCTGGCCGGGGATGGGCAGGAATTCCCAATCGTAGCCGTCGGCGCGCAGGGTGAACTTGAGGATGCCCCAGGTGTCGCTGTCGCTCGCCTCGGTGTTTGGCTGGATGAAGCGCAGACCGCGCAGCCCGGTGCCGCCGGTGCCGACCACGAACTGTCGGATGCCCCGCTCCAGATCGAGCTTGCCGCCGGGATCCTGGGGCGCAAAGCGCTCGTAGTTGTGGTCGTGGCCGGAAAGCACGATGTCCGCGCCATATTCGTAGAGCGCGTTGAACAGCCCCTGCCCGGTTCCGCCCAGGCTCACGCCCGAGGAAAAGCGCGGCTTGTGCCAATAGGCCAGGGTGCAGACCGCAGGATTGGCCGCCAGGTCGGCGCGCAGCCACTGCTCTTGCGGCGTGCCTGGGTCGCTGGGGATCTCGCTGTTGAGCGCAACGATGTGCCAGCCGGCGTAGTTGAAGGAATAGTAGCCGGCGCACTCCTTGCGGCAGCCCGGCTCGAGTGGCGTGGCGCGGTCGCCAAAGTAGGTGAAGTAGCCGTTGGCGCCCCCGGTCAGATATTCATGGTTGCCCGGCACCGGATAGATGCGATCCAGGTGACGGCCCCAGGTCGGCCCGTAACAGTCAGTGAACTCCTGGATCGAGCCGGCTTCATAGGCATTGTCGCCGATGCTCAGCACGATGCCGGGGTTGATGTCCAGCAGGTAGCCGGTGAGGGCGTCTTCCTCCCGGTTGCACTTGGCGATATCCCCTGCAGCCAGGATGACCGGCGGGTCTGTGGCGACCGGTGCGTCCGGCGCAGGGCCGGCGGGCAGCACAGCCTGCTGTTGCGGCGCAGCCAGCGCGAGTGGTCCGTTCCATGCGGCCAGCGCGGCAACCATGACCAGCATGATGATGGCTGTGCGGACGATGTGTGATGTCATGCGTTCCCTCCCAATTCTGCTGGTGCGGCGTGTCCAGTGGTGGCATCTCGGCGTTTGAGAAGAGTTTACAGGAATTTTACACTACCTTACGCGATTAACGTAAGGCGAGATTGCGCTGTTCCGCAGTTGGGATAGACCGCGGATTTGGCGGATGCGGCGGATTTCCGCAGATAATTCAAGAAATCCGCGGGAATCCGTCTAATCCGCCGCATCCGCGGTCTATCCCTGCACGACTTCCACCAGCACCTGCCCCCGCTCCACCACGGCGCCGGGGGTGCAGCGCACCGCGGTGACGACGCCGTCCGCGGGCGCGGCGATGCGCAGTTCCATCTTCATCGCTTCCAGCAGCACCAGCGTGTCGCCCTTGTGCACCGCGTCGCCGGGACGCACCAGCACGTCGAGCACGCGGCCGGGCATGGCCGCCTCCAGGCTGCCGCCCGCCCGTTCGCTGCGCCCTCGCCGCGGGTCGGGCGGACGCACGGTGAAGACCTGGCCATCGACCGCCACATAACGCAGTCTGCCCTGGCGCACCACATACGCGCGCAGCCGGCGGCCATCCACCTCCAGGTCGAGGCGGCCGTTCTCCCCGGCGCGTGCCGCCACGGCAAACTGAGCGTCGCCCACGCGCACCGTGAACAGGTCACCGGTGCGTTCCACCACCGCTGTGCGCTGCACTTCGCCGATTTGATAGGTCACTTCATGGGCCATCTGGTTCCCTCCAAGAGGAGATTGTGCGATTGTGAGATTGTGCGATTCGGTCTCGCGCTGAGTGAAACAGGGTGTTCGACGCAGAGATGCAGAGGTTCGCAGAGAAAAAGCAAGCCAGAGCCATCCGCGTCAATCCGCCCAATCCGCGTCATCCGCGGTCTATTCAAACCTTCCCCACGCGAAAACTACTCCCCACGCGCCACGGGCTATAGGGATCGTCGCCCAGTTCGCCGCCACCGCTCGCCCCAATAATCTGCGCGCCCTGCACCTGTTCGGCGACGGCGGCAATGGCCGCGGCCAGGTCGAACACATCCGGCGCCGGGGCAGGCGGCTGCCAGCCGGCGAAGGCCGTATCCACGAAATCGGTGGTCTGGTGGCCGGCCAGGAAAACTGGGTGCGCCAGCACCGCGCGCAGAAAGGGGATGTTCGTGATCACGTCGCCCAGCACCACGTAGCGGTCGAGCGCCCAGCGCATCCGGGCGATGGCGTCGGCGCGCGTCTCGCCCAGAACGATCAGCTTGGCGATCATCGGGTCGTAGTGGAGCGTCACCTCGTCGCCCGAAGTGACGCCGGCATCGACGCGCACGCCCGGCCCCACCGGCTCCACCGCCAGCAGCACCTTGCCGATGGCAGGCAGGAAGCTGTTGGCCGGGTCTTCGGCATAGATGCGGCACTCGATGGCGTGGCCGCGCTGGCTGAGGTCAGCCTGGGTGAAGGGGAGCGGCTCGCCCGCGGCGATGCGAATCTGCAACTTCACCAGGTCCACGCCGGTGACCAGCTCGGTGACCGGGTGCTCCACCTGGAGGCGGGTGTTCATCTCCAGGAAGTAGAAGTTGCGCCGGCTGTCGACCAGAAACTCCAGCGTACCGGCGTTGGTGTAGCCCACGGCCTGCACCGCG
>JAPKMV010000364.1 GCA_026645635.1 Caldilineaceae bacterium | reverse complement strand
CGCAGAAATGCGGTCGGATCGGGCTGGGTGACGAGCAGGGCGAAATAGACCAGCGGCAGGGTGACGCCCAACAGGAGCAGGCCACCATAGCGCAGGAAGCGCGCCAGCCCCGCCGGCCACACATCCGGCGGCACGCGCAGCCCCATCGCCCGATCGACACCCACCGCCGCCAGCACGCTCAGCCCCAGGCTCCAGAGGATCAGCGCCCGCGCCGGCGCGCGCAGTTGGTCGAAGAAGGGCAGCAGGTAGGTCAGCCAGCCGTGGACGATGCCGTAGACGCCCAGCGCCACGACCAAGCCAAAGATCGCCATCCCCGCCCAGACCCAGAGCTGGCGCCGGCTGGTGCGTTCGGCCAGCGCCATCCCGACCACAGCCATGATCAGCGTGACGACGCCGGCGTACGGCAGTTCGACCCGTTCCCACAAACTCCAGTGCAGCGCGGGGCCGCGGCCAAAGAAGCCGGGGGTGAGCAGCCCCACCAACGCCTGGGTGGGCGCCAGCGAATAGGCGATAGATTCCTGGTAGGTGAACGCCGCCCGCGCGCTCAGGCCGGCCAATTCCGCCGCGGGCAGGAGGATCGGCGCAGCGAGGGCAATGGCCAGCCCGCCGGTCAGCACCAGCACGCCGAGCGCGGCGCCCGCCCGCCGCCACGTCCACGCGCCCGCGGCGAAGACGCCTACGGTGTAGAGCGCCAGCGCCAGCCCCGCATAGAAGGTGCTCTGCGCGTGGCCGGCATAGGCGCCGGTCGCCAGCAGCAAACTGGCCAGCAGCGCCCAGCGCCATCCGCCCGGCGCCAGCGCTTTGCTGTAGGCGGCCAGCGTCCAGGGCAGCCAGCTCAGCACGGCGACCAGGTTAAGGTTGCCAAAGTGGATGAGCAGCGGGTCAGCAAACATAAAGGCTAGCGCGCCAAAGAGCGCCGCTATCCGGTTGACAGGCAGCGCCCTCTCGCCCCTCGCCCCTCGCCCCTCGCCCCAGCTCAGCGTGCGCAGCAACACATACATGCCGAGACCCGCCCAATAGAAATGCAGCACAGCCAGCCAGGGCAGCGCAGCGTAGTCAAACTGCGGCGCCAGCAGAAAGAGGAGCAGGTTGGGCAGATAGAGAAAGCCGGCCTGGATGTCGCCGATGAAAGGCGCGCCGCCGTAGAGTGTGGGGTTCCAGAGAGGCAGCCGGCCCTGCGCCAGTTCGCCCGCGGCGAAACGGTAGGTGGGAAAGAGAAAGCTGGCGAGGTCGCCGCCGTCGGCGGGCTGGAACACGTCGCCGCTGAGCATGCGCCAGAAGAAGCCCAGCGTCAGCAGAAAGAGGATGCCGCCCGCAAGCAGGTCGCGCCAAAGCATGGACGAACTCGCCTGCCGATAGGTGCGCCAGAATATAATCGTTGCCATAGCGGCCCAGAGCAGGCCGGCGATGAGAAGCCAGTTCAGGTTCATGGTTGCGTCGGCGCGGCAATTGCCCGCCGTTTGCTGCTTGATTGGGCGCAGCCCCAGAGGGTGGCAAGAACACAGCCAACACCTGGCTTCAGTATACAAGTGTCAAGAACGCATGGCAAAGCACAGGTTACAGATGGGGGTCCAGATTGGAACAGGAATTCACGGAACGGCAGTTGCGCAACTACAATGGCGAGCGGGGCTATCGGATGTACATTGCCCACGCCGGCGTCGTCTATGACGTGACGGACTGCCCAAAGTGGCGGCGCGGGCTGCATGAAAACCAGCATTGGCCCGGCCAGGATCTGACTGATGCGCTGGCCGATGCGCCGCACACGGCCAGCGTCTTCGACCATCCCTGCTGCAAGCGAGTTGGCATCTTGCGCTGAATTTCGCTGCCGGGTAGAGTTATGATAGCATTTTGTATATCAAGTCAGGCACAAACATTCGTTCCACCCATGGAGTATGCCATGAAACGCTTCTTTCAATTTATCTTAGTGGTCGCCGTGCTCGGCGGCATCGCTTATGCGCTCAAGCAATTGCTGGCGCCAGCGGACAGCGGCTCTGCGGCGCGCAGCGGCGTGCTGCCGACCCAGCCCATCAAATCGCTGGACGAAGCGCCGTTGGGCGGCAAGATCAGCGAAGAGCTGCTCAAGATTCTGGTCTGCCCCGAAGACAAGGGGCCGCTGGAATTGGTCGACGACGGCAAATTCCTGCTCAACCCGCGCAACGGCTACAAGTACCCGATTCGCAACGGCATCCCCGTGATGCTGATCGAAGAGGGCAAGAAGTATCGCGACTCGAGCTTCGCAGTGGCTGCCAACGGTGGCGTCGTAAGCTGAGGCCGGGCTGCCGCACACAGCAGCATCGAATCGAAAAGAGGGTGACACACCCGGGGCGTCCAGTGCGTCCCGGGTGTGTTGTCATATACGGCAACCAGAGACAAGGGCATCGTTTTTGTCCGTTTGTGAAATTATTAACAAAAATCTAACATTGGGGGATTGACAAGCATGACGCATTGCGTTATACTCCTGAATGTAACGCAGTGCGTTATGAAGGTATCAAAGGCAAATGATTCGAGTCACCTGTATTGACTCAAGGAGCACTAAAATGAACGAAAAGACCGCTATGAACATTGACCTGCGTGACGTCCAGGAAAAGATGGAAGACGGCGCCCGCACCGCCCAGGACTTTGGCCGCAAGGCTGTGCTGGCCACCATCGGCTTCTACGGCCTGGCCTATGACAAGGCGCTGGAGATGTGGAAGTTCGGCAACGAGTGGGTCGAGAAGGCCGAGAAGCGCGGCGAGGAACTCGAGCACGAGTGGACGCAGGAATTCAACAAGCTGCAGAAGCAGCCTGAGGTCAAGAAGGTTGTCGACTACGTGGAAGACCAGGTCGACGGCGTGTCGAAGAACGCCAAGTCCGTGGTGAACGAGGTGGAGAAGTTCCTGGCCCAGTTCAACCCGAACAAGGTCGAAGAAGTGGCCAAGGATGTGGCGATCAAGGTCGAGTCGGCCCTGGCGGAACTCTTCCCCAGCTACGACGAACTGCCCGCCAAGGAAATCGTCGCCAAGCTGCCCGCCTTCAAGCGCGAACAGTTGGTCGAGATCCGCGAGTACGAAGTCGCCAACAAGAACCGCGTCACCGTGCTGCGTGAGATTGATGTTCTGCTGGAAACCCCAGAAGTGGTTGCTGCCTGATCTGGGTTCTCCTTTCTCCTTCGTGGTGTGGGTTGAATAGGTTGTGTTAGGAAGAGACCCGCTGGCAAACCAGCGGGTCTCTTCCTATTGGCGCCATTGTGTGCGCCACCCTCACACAGACTTGAACCGCGCTCCCGAACGGTTGACACATATCCCCATCATGGCTACACTACTGGCGCAGTGTGCAGCCGCCAGCCAGACAGGTCGAGCCATGAGTCATTCGCAAACAGCACAACCGCTGGCCATCGGCGTCGACGTCGGCGGCACGGCCATCAAGACGCTGCTGGTCGATGCACAGTTGCGCCCGCTTCACAGTCTCACTGCCGCCACCGACACCACCAGCAGCGGGGCGACTTACGCCAGCATCGTCCAGGCCATCGAGCAGACGCTCGCCTCAGCCGGCTACGCCACAGCGCAGGTTTGCGCCATTGGGCTGGGTGTCCCCGGCCAGAATGACGCCCAGGCCGGCATCGTGCGCCTCGCCGTCAATCTCCACTGGCAAGACTTCCCGCTGACTGCGCGCCTCACCGACCACTTCGGCGTCCCTTGTTTTCTCGACAAAGACCTTTACATGGCGACGCTGGGCGCCTTTCGCTTCGACAACCCGACAAGGACACGCAACCTGGCCTACGTAGCGATAGGCACCGGGCTGGCCGCAGGCATTATCCTCGATGGTGCGCTGCTGCGCGGCCCCCACGGCATCGCCGGCGAACTCGGCCATGTGATCGTCGAGCCGTCGGGCGCGCCGTGCAACTGCGGCGTGCGCGGCTGCCTGGAGACAATTGTCTCCGCCACCGGCGCAGTGCGGCTGGCCCGGGAAGCCATTGCCCGCGGCGATGTCACGAGCCTGCGCGACCGGGCGCCGCTCACCGCGCGCGCTGTCTACGCTGCCGCCGCGCAAGGCGATGGCGTCGCAGTTGCCATCGTCGACCGCATCGGCGCCGAGTTGGGCCGCGCCCTGCGCACAGTGGTGATGTGCTACGATGTCGAGGAGATCGTGCTGGGCGGCGGCGTCACCCAGGCGGGCGAACAGTTCCTCCGGCCGGTGCTGGACGAGTGGGAACGCCAGCGCCGACGTGCTGCGCTGGCGCGCAAGGTCCTGCGCCCGGAGATGGTGCGCCTGGCCGACCCGACGCGCAACATGGGGGCGTGGGGCGCGGCGGCGGTTGCGCTGGAGAGGGTGATGGGATGAGAAGGTGATGGGGGTGAGAGGGTGATGTATTTTATTGATCGTGCGATGATTTATACGCCGGATGATGTGATCGTGGACGGCGCGATCTTGATCGACGGCGGGCGCATCGTTGCGTGCGGGCCGGCAGGGGAGGTCGCGGCGCCGGCTGGCGCAACGCACATCGACGCGCAGGGCGCCTCAGTTGTGCCTGGCTTCATCGACCTGCAGCTCAACGGCGCGCTGGGCGACGACTTCACCCAGGACCCGGCCACGATCTGGCGCGTCGCCGCGCAATTGCCGCGCTGGGGCTGCACGGCGTTCTTGCCGACGATCATCACGGCGCCGCTGGCCACCGTGACGGCGGCGCAGGCGGTGCTGGCTGCCGGGCCGCCATCAGGCTGGCGTGGCGCACTGCCCCTCGGCCTGCAT
>JAPKMV010000363.1 GCA_026645635.1 Caldilineaceae bacterium | reverse complement strand
GCCTCCGCGTCTCTGCGTCAAAAGGACCTTTACAAACAGCCTCTCAGCCATAGAACACTGGCAAGTCAATGATAATCCGTGATTTCGACCTGTTCGGCATCTACGCCAGGCAAATCAAAGAATAAATCAGGCGCGGCGGTAGGTATCAGGCGCCATCCCCACCTCGCGCTTGAAGACCCGGCTGAAGTAGCTGCTGTCCGAGAAGCCCACCTCCAGCGCAATGGCCGTGACGCTCTTGTCGGTCTGCTTGAGCAACTGCCTGGCCTGGGCGATGCGGTACCGGTTGAGATAGGTGATGGGCGTCATCCCCAGCTCCTGGCGGAAGCACCAGGTGAGATAGTCCTCATCCAGCCCTACGTAATCGGCGATGGCGCGGCGGGTGAGCGGCTCGTGGTAGTGTTCGTGGAGATAGGCCATTGCCCGGCGCACCAGCCGCTGCGCCTCGCTGCTGAGCTTCTGCTGGCGCGCCAGCGCGGTTTCCAGGTGGGCCAGCGTCTCTTCGAGGCTGTAAAGCCCCTTGCCCAGGACGGTCGCCACCCCCTGGTTCAGCCGCGCCATCTCCGCTTCGGTCAGCACCTGGCCGGTGACGACGATCACGGGAATCTCGCGCGTGGACGCCTGCGCGCGCATCGCCTCCAGCACGCCAAAACCGTCCAGCCCCGGCATCATCAAGTCCAGCAGCACCAGATCGACCGCCACCCGCGCCATGATCTCCAGCGCCTCCAGCCCGTTGCGCGCCTTCAACACCCGGTTGGTGGGACCGTGCGCCTGCACGATGCGCGCATGCATGTCCAGCGTGTCGGGGTCGTCATCCACCACCAGGAAGGTGCGCGGCGCCACGCCGCTGTGTGGGAGCCACTGCTGATCCAGCGCCAGGTGAAGTTCGGCCAGTTCGATCGGCTTGGTGAGATACCCCACCTCCAGCAGCGCGCCGTCGGTGGCGGAACCGGCGTAGAGCACGACAGGAATGTGGCGCAGCGCCGGGCTGCCTTTAATCGTTTGCAGCGCCTGCCAGCCATCGGCGCCAGTCCGGCTGACATCCACCACCACGGCCGTCGGCGTCGCCCTCAGCAGATGCGCCAGCCAGCCAGCAGTGTCCTCCAGCGGCAGCACGTCGACGGCGAAACCGCGCTGCATCAGATGGGACAGCAGGTATTCGTTCCCCGCAGCGCCACCGGCCAACACCAGCACGTGCTTCGCCGTCATCGGAGCGGGCGAAGGCGCCACGCCCTGGATCGCAGGCGCCGGTACGGTGGGCAAGGTGAACGAAACTGTCGTGCCATCCCCCTCCTGGCCGGTGGAGTAGACGGCAATGCTCCCGCCCTGAAGTTCCACGAGCCGCCGGCAAATCGCCAGCCCCAGCCCCAGCCCGCCGTAGCCCTGGGTGATGCTGCGCTCAGAGCGGCGAAAATCGTCGAAGATTAGCGCCTGCTCCTCGACTGGGATGCCGATGCCCGTGTCGCGCACGGCCACCGTCACACCCTCGGCGCAGGCATCCAGGCTCAGGCAGATCTCGCCCCGTTCAGTGAATTTTACGGCATTGCTGATCAGGTTGATGACAACCTGGCGCAGCCGCGTCCGGTCGCCCCAGACCCACGGGCCGGACGCCGGCAAGGTTGCCTGCCAGGCCAGCCCCTTGGCCTCGGCGAGGCGGCGGCCCGTCTCCGCCACCATCTGCAGCGCCTGCCCCAGATCGACAAATTCATTGGTTAAGCGCAGTTGCCCGGCCTCGCTGCTGGCCAGGTCGAGCACGTCGCCGATCAGCGCGCCCAGGTGTTGGGCGTTGGCGTGGATGCGCTCCACATCCTGGCGCGTGGCCTCGGGCAAGTTCGCGCCGCCGGCGTCGCCCTCCTGCAGCAGGATGCTGCTCAGCCCCACGATCAGATTGAGCGGCGTGCGCAGCTCATGGCTGACGGTGGACAAAAAGCGACTCTTCATCTGGTTGGCTTCTTCGGCCAGGCGCCGGCCCTCGGTCGCGTCCCGATACAACTGTGCCGTGTTGAGCGCCGCCGCCAGTTGCTGGGCGATGGCCCCGTACAAATCAAGCTGAGCCGTGTCGAAGACAACGTAGCCCATCTGACCGCGCGGGCCGACCAGCGGCGCCAGGGCGAGGCTCCACGGCGCGTCGCCGGTAAGCAGCGCAGCGGGGGGGAAGCTGTGCGCCGGAAAGCGCAGCCCGGCCTGCCCCGGCGGCAGAATCGGGTGCACGGTGTTCCACGCCGACGGCTCAGCGCCATCCGCGTCGAATCCCACCACCCAGGCCGTCTTGATGCCCATCTCCGGCAAATGCTGCGCCAGCACTTGATAGACCTGGGTTTCGTCGAGCGTAGTGAGCAGGTGCGCCGTGAGCCGGCCGATCCGATCCACCGTCCAACGCTGCTGCACGACAAAGCGACGATGCTGATGCTCCAGGTCGGCGCCGACAACGACGCGTGCATAGTCGAGCAGGGCAAAGGCGCGGCGGCGGATGCGCTGCTCCTGCCAGTCTGTGAACAGTGTGGGCAAGCTCTCAGCCAGCATCGAAACAGCCGTCTGCCAGAGCGAGACCTCATCCTGGTTGCCCCCAGTCTCCCGCAGCAGCGCACCGAAGCTCTGCTGAAACGTGGCAGCTTCGGGCTGGCGCACACCATCCACGAAAGCTGTGAGCAACTGCGCGCACAAGCCCTGCAACTGCTCGAAGTTGAGATGATGCGTCTCCGCCAGCATCGCCGCCGCCATCTGTGCCGCCAATTCCGCCTCGCCGGTCGCCGGGGCTGGCAGTGAGGGCGGCAGGTGGGCCGCGTCGAAGTCGCGCACCTGCACGCGTCCACAGCCGCATGATTCGCGCGGCGCGAGATAGGTGGGAATGACGACCTGTTCTGCGGATGCACCGGCGCCGCTGATCTGCCGAAGCAGCAATTCCACCGCCCGGTAGCCCATCAGGAACAGGGGGAAGTGGACGCTGCTCAGCGCCGGCTCGTGCGCCGCGCTCTCCGGCCGGTCATCGAAACCGATCACGGCCACATCGTCGGGAATGCGACGCCCGGCCTCGGTCAACGCCTGGAGCGCGCCCAGGGCGGATTCGTCGTTGCTGGCCAGCAGCGCAGTAAAGGGGACGCCAGAGGCCAGGAGTTGGCGCTGCGCGCGGTAGCCGCCGGCGAAGATGTGGCGGCCATAGGCGATGCCGCGGGGGTCGGCTGGCAAACCGAGGGCCTGCTGCGACGCCTGGAACGCCTGCAGCCGCGCGCCGGAGTCGCCGCCGACATCCTCCGGGCTACCGGCAATGAAGGCAATGTGGCGATGGCCGTGCGCGACCAGGTGCTGCATGGCAGCCTGGATGCCGCCGGCATTGTCCGCAGTGATCGCCGGCCCGACTTCGCCCGAACCGACAAACACGACCGGATGTCCGGCAGCCATAAGCGCCTGCAAGTAGCGCGAGCGGGCCGCCGAATGGAGCGGATTGACCGCAAGCAGGCCGTCGGTGTTCCACGGCCCAACAGGCACAAAGTCCACATCGGGGGCGGGTTCCGGCCAGGCTGGGCGCAGGGGGTCGGTCGCGGCCGCGGAAGAACCCATGCCGCAGCCCAGCAGCAGGTTGCAGCCCAGGTCCTGGGCCGCCTGGCGCATCCCCCGATAGATCGGGCTGAGATAGCTGAGCGGTGTGTCGGTCCAGTAGAACTGCCAGCCGGCTAGCACGCCGATGGTGGGGCGGCCGCCGTTGCGTATCGTGGTGCGTGCGAGTCGCGCCATCGTTCCTGTCCGTTGTCGGTCCAGAGTCGGTGTTTCACGACGCTCACGTCATGACACCCAGAACGCCAAGAACCTCATTGGCCCTTGCATTGTACCACCGTAGCCAGTTCTTTGGCGGAAATTGGCTTAGTCAAGTAGCCGCCTCGTCGCGTCCCAGAGGGACGCATGACTTGAGGCGGGTCGTTTGTGGCCGGTGGTTCGTAAAACCCACCCATGCGTCACCCCATCGCCGCATCCACCGCGGCCAGCAGCGCGCCGCCGGCCACGAGCTGGCGCACGGCCTCCAGGTAGCGGTAGAGCACCGTGTCCTGCTCGATGTGGGGCACGACGCCGCGCAGAAGCGCATAGGCCGGCTGTGTGCCGCGGCCCAGGCGGGCGTCCGCGCCGAGGTCCTGGCGGCGGAAGTCGATCCCCTGCGCCGCGGCCATCAACTCGATGGCCAGGATGCGCTCCACGTTGTCGACGATCGTCCGCGCCTTGAGCGCGGCGGTGCAGCCCATGCTCACGTGATCCTCCACGTTGGCGGAGGTGGGGATCGTGTCCACGCTGGCGGGGTGGGCGAGCACCTTGTTCTCCGTAGCCAGCGCCGCGGCGGTGTACTGCACGATCATGAAGCCGGAGTTGAGGCCGCCGTTGCGCGTCAGAAACGCGGGCAGCACATGGGTGTTCGACGCCTCGTCGGTCAGCCGCATGACGCGGCGCTCGGCGATGTTGCCCAGTTCGGCCACGGCCAGCCCCAGGTAGTCCATGGCGATGGCCAGCGGCTCGCCGTGGAAGTTGCCGCCGGAAAGTACGGTGATCTCACCAGTCTGCTCATCGATGAAGAGCAGCGGGTTGTCGGTGACGGCGTTCAGCTCGATGGCGAAGACCCAGCGCGCATAGGCGATGGCGTCGCGCACCGCGCCGTGCACCTGGGGGATGCAGCGCAGGGTGTAGGCGTCCTGCACATTGGCGGGATCATAGCCGCGGGTGAAGTCGCTCGCCGCCAACAGGCCGCGCAGATAGGCCGCGCACTCCTGCTGGCGCGGG
>JAPKMV010000362.1 GCA_026645635.1 Caldilineaceae bacterium | reverse complement strand
CGCAGCCAGCAGCGTGGCGGCAATCGTCAGGGCAAATAGCAGCGAGCGAAGCGGGTTGGTGTGGCGGGTGTGCGTGAGCATGATAGACCGTAAGTTATTCCACTTCGACAACAACGGCGGCTGTGATATGCTTCCTCCGCACAGGAGCAGTTTTCTTGTAGCATTTTTTTGGTTATCCTGCAAGCTGCGGGCAACGATTGGTTAGCATGGCATCCACGACGGTTGTGCTCTTGATCCGCCACGGCGAGAACGAATATGTCTCCACGCACCGGCTGGCCGGGCGCACGCCAGCGGTGTCGTTGAATGAGAAGGGGCAAGCGCAGGCTGCCGCATTGGTGAAGATGTTCGCTGGCCAGCCGATCGACGCCATCTATTCCAGCCCGCTGGAACGCTGCCGCGAGACAGCCGCACCGCTGGCGGCAGCGCGCACACAACCGGTGCACCTGCTGCCCGGCGTGCTCGAAGTGGATTATGGCAGATGGCAGGGACAGGACTTGCGCGAGCTGAGCAAATTGCCCGATTGGCAGCAGGTGCAGCACTTCCCCAGCGGCTTTCGCTTTCCCGAAGGAGAGACGCTGCGCGAGGTGCAGTCCCGCAGCATCGCCGCCATCGAGGGTGTCTGCCGGGATCACCCCAACCAAGTCGTCGCCATCTTCAGCCACGGTGATGTGATCCGCACGACGCTCGCGCATTTTCTCGGCGTGCCGCTGGATCTCTTTCAGCGGATTGTCATCAACACCGCGGCGGTGAGCGTGATCGCCTTCCACGACGGCAGGCCACAGATCTTGGGCATGAACTATCTGGCCGAGCTGCCGCGCTTTGAGATCAAGCAGGCGGAAGCCGAGCAGCAGGCATCTGTAGAACCGGCTGGCGTCGGCCAAGCTGCCACACAGGACGGGAGAACGGCTTGAATCTTATGGCACAGTTTACATACGACCTGAATCCTGTCGATTTTATCATCGCCGATGCAGTGGGCGAGCCAGGCAAGCGCACGTTCTATTTGCAGGCGCGCGCGGGCAGGCAGTCGATCAGCCTGGTGTTGGAAAAGCAGGAAGTCAACAACCTGGCCGCCAGCGTGCTGCAACTGCTGGCCGAGCTTGAGGAAAAATACGACGATCTGCCCCCCATCGCGCGCGCCAAAAAGGTGGTCTACCCGGAGCAGCCCGTCGAGCCATCTTTTCGCATCGGTCAACTGTTGATGGGCTACGATGAGGAAGACGACCGCATCTGGCTGATCGCAAAGGCGCTCATGGTCAACGATGAGGGCGCCATCCTCGACCCCGACGACGAACGGGTGCCCAGCGTGCGCATCGTTGCGACGCGACAGCAGATGCACACCATGAGCGAACATGCACTGGAGGTCGTGTCGCGCGGACGGCCGGTCTGTCCCCTGTGCGGCCGCGCCATTGACCGCCAGGGGCACTTTTGTCCGCGCACCGACGGACAGGCCGTACCCATCATCTTATGACACGCTCGCTTTCTGCCGACCAGGTGCTGGAGATTCTGCGCAGCGGCGTCATGGAAGAAAAGGGGCTGCTGCCCTACAGTTCCAACCACAGTTTTCTAGTGACAGTGGGCGACGGCGAGTTGATGGCGCCGGCGGTTTACAAACCACAGCGTGGCGAGAATCCGCTGTGGGATTTCGAGTGGGGCACGCTCTGCAAGCGCGAAACCGCCGCCTATCTGGTGAGCAGTGCGCTGGGGTGGGATCTGGTGCCGCCCACCGTGCTGCGCGATGGCAGCCGCGGCCTCGGCAGCGTGCAGTTTTTTATCGACCATGACAGCGAAGCCCACTATTTCACGGTCAATGAAGATGCCCGGTACGTGCGTGCGTTTCGCCAGCTTTCCCTTTTCGATTTTCTTGTCAACAATGCGGATCGCAAGAGCGGCCATTGTCTGGTCGGCGCCGATGGCCGCATCTGGGCCATCGACCACGGCATCTGTTTTCACACCGAATATAAGCTGCGCACCGTGATCTGGGAGTTTAGCTGCGAACCGATCGAACCGGGTCTGCGCGCCGACCTGGAGACGCTGCACACGCAGGTGGCGGCAAGACGCAGCGCGCTGCGCCAGGAGCTGCGCAGCCTCCTGGCCGATGGGGAGGTTGCGGCAATGGTGCGTCGCCTCGAATACCTGCTGCACACCGGCGCGCATCCGGCGCCCATTCCGCAGCGGCGCAATTATCCGTGGCCGCCGATTTGATTCAGAATTCTTTGTGGAGGTAGCGTGAAAGCAGTGGTCATGGCAGGCGGCGAAGGTTCGCGTTTGCGTCCGCTGACCGTCGGCCGCCCTAAGCCGATGGTGCCCATCGTCAACAAGGCAGTGATCGCCCATATTTTCGACCTGCTCAAGCACCATGGCATCACCGAAGTGATCGTCACGCTGCGGTACATGGCCTCTGCCATCCAGGACTTTTTCGGCGACGGCAGCAGCATCGGTCTGAAGATCACCTATTCGGTGGAAGAATCACCCCTCGGCACTGCGGGCAGCGTCAAGAACGCCGCCCGTTTTCTCGACGACACCTTCGTCGTCATCAGCGGCGATTCGCTCACCGATTTCAACCTGCAAGAGATCGTGCGCGTTCACAAGGAACGGGGCGCGCTGGCCAGCATCACGCTGACGCATGTGCCCAACCCGCTGGAGTACGGCGTGATCATCACCGACGACAGCGGCCACGTCATGCAGTTCCAGGAGAAGCCGAGCTGGGGCGAAGTGATGTCCGACACGGTCAACACCGGGCTGTATGTGCTGGAACCGGAAGTGCTCGACTTGATCCCGGAGGATGGCCCCTACGATTTTTCGGCGGAACTCTTCCCGCGCATGTTGGCCGACCGCCAGGCGCTCTACGGCTATGTGGCGGAAGGCTACTGGTGCGACGTCGGCAACATCGACGAGTATATGCGCGCCACTTCGGACATGCTCTACGGCAAATTGCATCTGGCTGAGCCAATCGGCAAGCACATCGGCGGCGGCATCTACACCGGCGAAAACGTCCAGATCGACCCCAGCGCGCAGTTGTTTGGCCCGATCTACCTGGGCAACGATGTCAAGATCAAAGGCAACGTCAAGCTCTACGGCCCCGCGGTGATCCGCGACTACACCGTGATTGACGACTACAACCGCATCGAGCGCAGCATCATCTGGCGCAACAACTACATCGGCGAGTCGTGCGAACTGCGCGGCGTGATCGTGACGCGACAGTGTAGTTTCCAGGCGCAGGTCGTCGCCTACGAGGGCGTCGTCGTCGGCGATAACTGCTCCGTGGGCGAGCGCGCCGTGCTCCATCCGAATGTCAAACTCTGGCCGCACAAAGAGATCGAACCGGGCGCCACCGTCAAGGACAGCATCATCTGGGGCAACCAGGGACGGCGTTCACTCTTTGGCCGCTTCGGCGTGTCGGGCATCGTCAACATCGACCTGACGCCGGAATTCGCTGCCAAGCTCAGTGCGGCGTTGGGCGCCATGCTGCCCAAGGGCTGTTACGTCGCCATCAACCGCGATTCGCACCGCAGCGCGCGCATGTTGAAGCGCGCGCTCATTAGCGGGCTGCCGGGCACCGGCATCAACGTGTGGGATTTGGGAACGGTGGCGATTCCGGTGCTGCGCCATTTCGTGCGCCAACGCAAGGACACCCACGCCGGCATCCATGTGCGGCTCAGCCCCTTCGACCAGCGTGTGGTCGATATTCGCATCATCGACAACCAGGGGCTGAACCTCTCCGCCAACGCCGAACGCGCGACCGAACGCAATTTCTTCCGCGAGGACTTCCGCCGCGCCTTCCTGGACGAGATCGGTGTGATCGACTACGCCCATCAGCCGATTGCCAACTACACCGAGGACTTTCTGCGTCACGTCGATGCGCAGCGGATTCGCGACTTTGGCTTCAAATTGGTGGCTGACTATTCGCATGGGCTGGCCACCGACACCCTGGCCGACATTCTCACCCGGATGCGCGTGGATGTGGTGCCGCTCAACGCCCGCATGGACGAATCAAAGCTGGCGATGACCGAGGATGAATTCCGCACCAACCAGGTGCGTATGGGCAAGATCGTCGAGGCGCTGGGCGCACACCTGGGCGTACAGTTGGATGTCGGCGGCGAAAAGATCTATCTGGTCGACGAGCGGGGCAACCTGATCGACGACATCACTGCCGCTGCGCTCATGGTCGATCTGGCGCTCTATGCCAATTCCGGGCGGCCGGTCGCCGTGTCGATCACCATGCCCAACGCCTTCGACCAGATTGCACGGAAACATAACGCCCACATCTTCCGCATCGCCCAGAATCTCCACAGCCCCATGCACACGGCCAACTTCGCCGGCATCCTCCTGATCGCGGATGGCATGGGCAGTTTCATCTATCCCGCTTTCCAGCCTGCGGTCGATGGGATGACCGCCACCGTGCGCCTGCTCGAATACCTGGCCGTGCGCAACTTGCCGCTCAGCAAGGTGGTGGCCGAATTGCCGCCATTCCACCTGATGCGGGAGGCGGTCGAGTGCCCGTGGGAACTGAAGGGCGTCGTGATGCGGCTGCTGATCAGCCGCACCGCAAACGGGCCGGTGGAAAAGATCGACGGCATCAAGATCAAGATCAGCGATGCCGAGTGGGTGCATGTCTCTCCAAACCCAGACAAGCCGCGCTTTGAGATCGTGGCCGAGGGCGCAACTCCGGCGCGCGCCGCCGAATTGGCCGCGGAGTACCGCCACCTGATTCACGAAATCATCCGCAGCGCGCCGGCCACGACTGTGCCGAAACAAGATGAGTGACCGGGACGCAGGGATGA
>JAPKMV010000361.1 GCA_026645635.1 Caldilineaceae bacterium | reverse complement strand
CAACTTGGCCAGATTGATCCGATTTGGCGGTTCTCAAGTGCCATCAGTGGCCGCAACCAAAAATCTGACACGCACCCTGCGCACCCTACCTGAGGCGCGTTGGTTGCCATTGGCGGGGATCGGGTACAATGAGCGCTTGTGAGTCACTCAAAAATTGGCATCGCCTCATTCAGATAAGGATTTCGCACTTATGAGCGGCATTTTGTTACCGGGCCAGGAGAAACGACCCCAACAGGGCGGCGGCATCGAATTACCCAAAGGATTTGCGCGGCGGCGTGACGACGAGGAGCCATCCGCGGCGGCGCCCGAAGCGCCAGCCGACCAGCCCGCCGCGCCCGAACCGGCGCGCGGTCGCGGCCGCCAGCCGGAATTTCTCTTCCCGCCCACCGCCGCCCAGGTGCAGTGTCCCAACTGCGGCGCTGCCTATGTGGTGCCGGTCTTCACGATCATCGATCTGGGCGTCAACCCGGAACTGCTCAACCCGCTGCTGGGTGGTCAGGTCAATATGGCTCTCTGTCCGACCTGCGGCGCGGGTGGCCCGCTGAGCGCGCCTCTGCTGCTCCACGCACCCGCGCAGGATTTTCTCGGCGTCTACACTCCGCCCGTGGGCATGGATGACTTGCAGCGGCAGAAGGCCATCGGCGACCTGACCCAGGCGCTCATGCGCAAGCTGCCTGCCGAGGCGCGCCGCGGCTATATGCTCCAGCCCAAGCAGTACGTGGACTGGAACCGCTTCATGGAGAAGCTGTGGGAGTTCCAGGGCGTCACCCCGGAGATGCTGCGCCGCCAGCGCCAGCAGAGCGAAGCGTTGCAGAGCCTCATGCGTCTGGCCGACGACCCGGCTGCACTGGACATTGCGCTGGAACGTTACCGCGACCTGATCGATATGACTTTCTTCTCGCTGCTCGACCGGATGCTGATGGTCATTTCTTCCCAGGGCGACCAGCAGATGGTGGGGCAGATGATGGCGCTGCGCAACGCGCTGATCGAGAAGACCGAGGCGGGCAAACAGGTCAAGGTGCTGCAAGATCGCGTCCAGGCTGTGCTCAGCGCCGCGCAGGGCGCCCGCACCCGCGAGCAACTGCTGGACGTGCTGGTCGATGCCGCGCAGGGGGAAGGCGGCGCCCAGGTGGCGGCCACCGCCGCGACGGCCCTAGGGCGGGCGCTGGATTATCAGTTCCTGTTGACGCTTTCGGACCGCCTGGAAAAGACGACCGATGCGGCGCAGCGCAAGACGCTGGAAGATCTGCGCGCGCTGATCACCGAACTGCAGGAGCAGCAGCGCGAGTCCGCCCAGGCGATGATGGGGCAGGCGCAGGAGGTGCTGCAAGCCGTCCTCGAAGCCACCGACGCCGAGGAGGCGCTGCGCCAGTACGCCGACGCCATCGACGAGACCTTCCTGGCGCTGCTGGCCGGCAACATCGAGCGCGCCGAGCAGACCAAAGCTACCGCTGCGGTGCGCCGCCTGCGCGAAATCTACGACATGGCCCTCGACATCGTCCAGGAAGGGATGCCGCCGGAGATGCGGCTGATCAACGACCTGCTCAACGCGCCGGACAAAGGCGCGGTGCGCAAACTGCTCGAAGAAAACCGGGGTCTGCTCAACAAGGAGTTCATCGAGGCGCTGCGCGGGCTGGAAGAAGACTTCCGCGCCCGCGGCAATCCCGAAGTGGCCGACCGCATCAAGTCCGTGCGTGGGCAGGCGGCGTTGATGGTGTAGGAGATGCGAGGGGCGAGTTGCGAGGGGCGAGGTTACGCCCATGCAAATCGGTTCGTGCGCCGGCTTTAGCGCCGGAGATGCGAGGGGCGAGTTGCGAGGGGCGAGGTTACGCCCCGCTGCAAGTGCGATCCAGCAGCGGCGAGACATCGCCCCTCGCAATTCGCCCCTCGCCCCTCATTCCAACCAGGCTGCACGCAATGAACGAACCCACCTGCATTGGCCTCGACCTGGCGTGGGGGCAGCGCAACCGCACGGGCGGCGCGGTGTTGGTGGGTGGCCGGCTGGTTGCGTGGACGGGCGTGCTCACGGACGACGCGGCGATCTTGGACTTCATCGCCGCGCACCTGCCCGCCGACGGTCCGGCCATCGTGGCCATCGACGCGCCGCTGCGTGTGCCGAACCTCACCGGGCGCCGCGCGTGTGACCATGAACTATCGCTGGCCTGGGCGCGCTATGAGGCCGGCGCGTATCCGGCAAACCGCACCTTGCTGGCGCGCAACGGCGAAATCCGCGGGGAGGTGCTGGCCGCGGCGCTGGCGGAGCGGTGGGGCTTTGTCCAGCAGGCGCCGATCCCACAGCGCGGCGCGGGGCGCCACCTGTGCGAAGTCTTCCCGCACCCGGCTCACGTGGCCTTGTTCGGGCTGGAGCGCACGCTGAAGTACAAGCGCAAGCCGGGGCGCACGCCGGCGCAAATTGTCGCCGAGTATCGGCGCTACCAGACGCTGCTGGGCGCGCTGGCCACAGCCACGCCGCCGCTCCTGGACGCAGAGCCGCTGCTGGCGATCGACGTGGCGGCGCGGCGGGGACGGGCGCTGCGCGAGGTGGAGGAAGCGCTCGACGCGCTCACCTGCGCCTACGTGGGCTGGTATGCCTGGTGGCACGGCCCGGCGCAGCAACTGGTTTACGGCACGGTGGCCGAGGGCCACATTCTTGTGCCAGACCCAATCTCCAATCTCTAATCTCCGTGGAGACTGGAGATCAGAGATTGGAGATTGGCTTCACATGGGGGAGATTACGCATGAGCGAAGCGAGCATTGCATCGACGCCGGACACCCTCAACGCTCGCATTGGCGTCCTCACCCGCCGCGAGGTGGAAGCGCGGCTGCTGGCGCCACTGGTGGAAGCGCTCAGCGCTGAGTTCGGACGCGAGCGGGTCGTGGCGGTCCTGCGCGACGCCATCATCGACATCGCCAAAGCGCAGGGCGCGCAACTGGCACAGAGCATGGGCGGGGATTCGCTGGACGAGTTCGCTGACTCGCTGAAGTTCTGGACGCAGGACAACGCGCTGGAGATCGACGTGCTGGCCCAGGACAGCGAGCGCTTCGCTTTCAACGTCACCCGCTGCCGCTATGCCGAACTGTACCGCAGCCTGGGCATCCCGGAACTGGGCGCGGTGCTCTCCTGCAACCGCGACTGGGCGCTGATCCAGGGCTTCAACGACGACATCAAGCTGGAACGCACCCAGACGATCATGGAAGGTGCGGCGTTTTGTGATTTTCGCTACAGCAAGGTGAGGGGGTGATGAGGTGAGAGGGTGAGGGGGTGAGAGGGTGAGCGTCTTATCACTCTCATCACCCTCATCACCCTCATCACCCCCTCACCCTCTCACAAACTCAGGGAACTACGGAGAAACCGACATGCCAAAACTCGCCCACACTTACTCCATTGTCGCGTATGACCCGACGGCGCAGCAGCTTGGCGTCGCGGTGCAGTCTCACTACTTCAGCGTCGGCAGCGTGGTGCCGTGGCTGGAGCCGGGCGTCGGCGCGGTGGCGACGCAGTCTTTTGTCGAGGAATCCTACGGCCCGCTGGGGCTGGCGCTGTTGAAGGCAGGCAAGACGCCGGCGCAGTCCCTGGCTGCGCTCGTCGCCGCCGACCCCAAGCAGGAGCGGCGCCAGGTGGCGATGGTGGACATTCACGGCAATGTCGCAGCGCACACCGGCGCGCGCTGCATCCAGGCCGCCGGCCATCGCACCGGCGACGGCTACTCCGTGCAGGCGAATTTGATGGCGCGGGACACCGTCTGGGATGCAATGGCCGTCGCCTTCGAACAGGCCCGCGGCGACCTGGCCGAGCGCATGTTGGCAGCGATGGAGGCGGCGGAGGCCGAGGGTGGCGATATCCGCGGGCGGCAGTCGGCGGCACTGGTGGTGGTCGACGCGGCGCCCACGGGCCAGCCCTGGGACGCGCGGCGCTTCGACCTGCGCGTGGACGACCACGCCGAGCCGCTGGTGGAACTGCGCCGCATCCTCAACGTGCGCCGCGCCTACCACGCCTGGGATCAGGTGGAGGCGGCGCTGGTGGGCGAAGGGGTGGGCGAGGAGCAGGTCGCGGCTGCGCTGGCTGCCTTCCGCGCCGCGCCCGACCTCATGCCGGAGAACCCGGAGGGCGTCTACTGGTTCGCCTGTGCGCTGGTCAACGCCGGGCAGGTGGAGGCCGCGCTGCCCCATTTCCGGCAGGTCTTCGCCGTGCAGCCGATCTGGCGGGAACTCACGCCGCGCATGGCGGCGGCGGGGCTGCTGCCGGAGGAGGCGGCGCTGCTGGCGCGAATTCGGGCAGAGTAACCGGCGTCAAATCCATTGGCAGCCGCTCCAGCGTGTGCTACACTGTGGATTGTAATGGGGGGACTCATCCACATACAGGGATTGTGTGAGCATGAAGACGATTCAAATCACCATTGACGATCAACTGCTTGATAGTGTTGACCTGGCTGTCAGTGAACTGGGCGCCACGCGTTCGGCTTTCATTCGTGACGCTCTGCGGTGGGCGCTGCAACGGGCGCAGATCCGGCGTCTGGAGGAACAACACGAAAGAGGTTACCGAACCCATCCTGTTACGCCAGGAGAATTCGATGGCTGGGATTAGCAGTGGGGCGACGCATGAGGCGTGGCGATGTTCGTTGGAGCACCCTGCAAAGCCCTGACAAGCGTCGCCCTGTGGTGATTTTGACGCGCAACTCAGCGCTGCCGTATCTCACGAATGTGACGATTGCCCCGATTACAACCCCCACCCTTCTGCAATCAGTGCCCGTGTTTCTTCCACCGCAACCGCCCACATCGCCAGCA
>JAPKMV010000360.1 GCA_026645635.1 Caldilineaceae bacterium | reverse complement strand
GATATCAACATTGCTGCCAAAAGTGAAGGGATCTATTCTCTCGATCCGGCGCGTATCCTTGTCTACCTGACAACTCTTCAGGCTGAATATTCAGTGTACGAGTTGCTCTTCGTCGCAGACGAGACGGGGCAATTTATTGCCGCTACCAATGGCGATACGAGCATCAGTATTTCAGACAGAGACTACTTCCAGCAGGTGATCCGGGGAGAAACGGTGGTCTCCGATGCGCTAGTCTCTCGAGCAACGGGGAATATCATCATCATCGTCGCGGCCCCCATTTATCGGGACGGGGAAATTGTGGGCGTTGTGGGAGGAACAGTTGCTACGTCCGTGCTCAATCATCACCTAGAGAGTGCGCAGCAAGGCGAAACCGGGGAAGCCTACCTGCTCAATCAAGCTGGCTACTTCATCACCCCCTCCCGATTTACAAACGAGCTCATTCGCACAGGACTCATCCAAGAGCGGAGCGAATTGGAACTCCATGTCGATACAGCGGCAAGCCGCGCCGTGTTGGCCGGTGAGAGTGACAGTCATGAGTATCTCGATTATCGAGGGGTCTCTGTCCTCGGCGCTTACGCACCCATCCAGGTCGCTGACTTGCATTGGGGGATGGTGGCAGAGTTGGATAGTGAAGAAGCCTTCGCCTCAGCCATCCGCTTGCGCAATCAGTTTATCTTCATGGGCGTGATCAGCATTATGCTGGTAGCCGGTGTGGCTTTCTGGTTAGCCAGCAGTCTGACGCGTCCCTTGACCGCCATGAGTCAGGTCGCCAGGCAGTTGGCCCTGGGGAATATCCAGCAGGATGTGGGCTATCAGAGTCGGGATGAGGTGGGCGTACTTGCCTCAGAATTTCGGCAGATGATCCGGTATCAACGCCAAATGGCAGTGGCAGCCACCGCGATTGCCGCCGGCGATTTGACCATAGCAGTGGAACCTCAGTCGGCGCAGGATGAACTGGGGAGCGCTTTCCAAGACATGATTCTGAATTTGCGGCAACTAGCCGACGATTTGCATCGCAGCGCGGAAAGTGTGGCCGCCGCTAGCAGCCAGTTGACGCAAACAGCGGATCAATCGGGTCAAGCGACACAGCAGATCGCGCAAACCATCGATCAGGTAGCGCAAGGAACGGCCAAGCAAGCTGAGGATGTAGAACATACACGCAGACTGATTGAGGAACAGAGTCGAGCCATCCGCGAGATCGCTACCGGCGCCCAGGATCAAGCCCAGGTGGTGGAGGAAGCCCAACGCGTGCTGCGTGAAGGATTGGCCCAGGCCATCCAGCAGGTGGATTCGACAGTCGGCCAGAGCCGTCAAGCCGCCACAGATGCACGAAGCGCCGCAGAAAGTGGCGCCGGCTCGGTCCGTAAGACGATTGAGGGCATGGGCGCGATCGCTGATGGGTCGCAGCAGGCAGCGCTGCGGGTCAAGGAGATGGCCCAACGATCACAAGAGATTGGGACCATTGTGGAAACCATCGACGAGATCGCCGAGCGCACCAATTTGCTTGCTTTGAATGCGGCCATCGAGGCTGCGCGGGCAGGCGAACACGGGCGCGGATTTGCCGTGGTCGCTGACGAAGTGCGCAAGTTGGCCGAGAAATCAACGCGTTCGACTCAAGAAATCGCCCAGTTGATTCAGAGAGTGCAGGCGGCGGCCATCCAGGCTGATGCGGCCATAGAACAGGGACAACACGATATCGATCGGGGAATGGCGCTGGCGGCTGACACTGAACAAGGACTGAACCAGATTCAGATCGAGGTGAGTCGGGTCGGTGAACAGATGACATTCTTATTCCGATCCGTTGCAGACATGACCAGCAACCGAAACACATTGCTGCAAACAATGGACCAAGTGGTTGCCATTGTGGAAGAGAACACCGCCTCCACGGAAGGACTCGCGTCGAGCAGCAAGCAGGTGCTCAGGACCATTGAGGGAGTTGCCGCCATTTCCGAGGAGAACAGTGCAGCAGCAGAGCAGGTCTCGGCGGGTGCAGAAGAAGTCAGCGCACAAGTAGAAGAGACGGTAGCCGCTGCCACCAGCCTTACCCATCTGGCTCACGAACTGCGCCAGATTGTGGCTCGTTTCAAAGTAGGCGAGGGCACAGTTCAACACGCTGGCGCCGCCATGCTCGTAGCAGATCCTATCCGCTTACGCAGCGTAGGGCCTGGTGCTCAACCAAGGTCTTTACATTCATCCAGGGTTTCGTCGCCAACACCTTTGGTTAATGGCTCACGATGAAAATGAAAAACGGATACATCTAGCCTAGCGCCCGCCGCAAAAGCCAGCCGCCCAACCCAACCGAGAGGAACACCAGGGGCGGCAGCACAAAGTACGCAAACGATAGATCCGCCACCACCGCCGCATGCATCAACTGCTGCATGGTCTCAAAGGCATAGGACGGCGGCCAGAAGCTATCCAGTATGCGTACCAAGGGCGGCAGCGTGGCGACGCTGCCGTAGCCACCAGCGGCAAAGAAACTCCCCGCCGCGGTGACCAGCAAGAGCGGCTGCAAAATGCGGTAATCGGGGGCCAGCGCACCCACAGCCAAGCCCACCCCACCCGCGATCACGGACACAGCGCCGCCAATCGCCAGCAGCGGCAACCAGCGATCGGGCGGGATGCGCAGTCCGAAGAGTGTCACCGCCACCGTCAGCGTCAGCGCCACGTTGACCGCCGTCGCCGCCAATCCTGCGCCCAATTTCCCCAACACCAGCGCCGGCGCAGCGCCCGCCGCCAGCCGAATCTCTTTGACCGTACTGCGCTCCCATTCTCGCGCCACCATAATCGCCGTGTTCAACGCCGCGCCTACCAGCAACGCCAGGATCACCGCACCGCCGGCAATGAACGAACGGCGGAAGACATCCTGGGGCCGCGTCGTCTCCTGTACAATGACCACGACAGCTTCGCCGCGGTCAGCCAGATACGTTTGGATCGCCCGATCCAGACGCAGGCGGACATTCTTCATCATGTCGGTGTTGATGTTGAAGACCTGGGTTTCGATCACCGCCTCTTTGGCGGCTGCCTCCTCGGCGGCCGCGTCCTTGGCGGACAGCCGGGCGTCGAAATCCGCCGGGATGGTGATGACCATCTGCAACCGTCCTTGTTCGACCAGCCAGGCGGCTTCGTCCGCATCGCGCGTGATGATGCGAAACAATGGGCCCAGATTCCCTTCGACTGATTCAACGGTCTGCGCCAGTTTGGTTGCTTCGGGGCCTGTCCCCTCGACCACCAACGCCACATTCCACTCGTCGCCCCCCGCGCCAAAGAGCAGCGTGGCGATGACCATCAGCACCAGCGGAATCAGCATCGGTCCGAAAGCCGCCTGGCGGTCGCGCCGCCACTGACTCAGATCCTTGATCAGCGTTCCCCATAGTTGTGGCCAGAATTGCGGCCAGAAACTTATATCCATCATTGACCTCCTGGCAATTGGCTGTAAGCACGTCGTAGCAACAAGGCCGCTCCCGCCATCACAAACATCGTCGTAACCGCCACAACCCCAATGTCACGCGCCAGATTTGAAGTCTCGCCGGTAAGGAAGAGACTGCGCGCCGCCAGAAAGGCATAGGTCGTCGGCAACACCTGCGCCAACCGCCAGAGCCCCACCACCGGTCCTGACCAGGCCAGCCCGCGCAGCGAATCTTCATTCCCCGAAATCAGGAAGATGGCAATGGCGACGGCGACCAGCAACGAAGTCACCGTCAGCGTCGTCTTCGTTGCCACCCCGGCGATGACGCCCACCCCCGCGCCCAAGAGCATCACCGCCAGGACCAGCCCGGCCATCCCCCACAACGAGCCAACCGGCCGAAAGTCAAAGAGCAGCCAGAGCACCACAGCCACAAGGACAACGCCAATCAGGCTCTGCCCCAGCCCCGCCAGCACCTTGCCGGTGACAATGACACTGCGCCCAACCGGGGCCAGCAGCAGCGTCTTCACGGTGCGGTCATTCCACTCGGCAGCGACGTGCAGGCCGGTGTTCACCATCCCCGCGTAGAGGCAGGCGAAGAGGAGTAGACTGGTGCTGATGTAATCCTGCATGCGCGGGTCGCGCGGCAGCCACGAACGTTCTTCCACGGCGATTGTCTGTCCGTGTTGCCCCTGGTTGTAGCGGAGGACGGCATGATCCAGCCGCAGGCGCAGGTTCTTGGAATAGTCGGAGTTGATATTGTTGAGCTGCAAGGTAACCGTTGCGCGTCCTGCCTCTACAGCTGCGCCGAACGACGCCGGCACGATGATCAGCCTTCCTCAGAGTGGATGGAGCGCAACGTCTCCACAAAATCCAGCGCCGGGGTATCATCGCTCTCCAGCGCCACCGCCACGGGATTGGTGGCGCTGGAAGGGACGATAATGGCGTAGAAGAAGATAAAAACCAGCGGCATCACCAGGCTGACGACCAGGAGAAAGGGCTGGCGCACGAAACGCTGCCAATCCTTCCACGCCAGACCGAAAATTGCATGAAGTGTTTGCATCGTTCGCTCCTTTGGCACTCAATCGCGCAGGGCGCGACCGGTCAAGCTGAGGAAGACGTCGTTGAGATCGGGTTGGCGCAGCGTAAGCGCTTGCGGCGTCACGGCGACTTGCTGCAGATAAGCCAGCACTTGCGGGATCACGTGCAGGCTGTCTGCGGTGACGATCTGGGCGATGGGCGGCTGCCAGGAAAGCTCGTCAATGCCCGGCAGCGCACGCAGACCGTCGAGATGCGGTGCGCTCAATGCCGCCTCCACCTGGATCACACCCTTCCCCACCTGTCGTTTGAGCGCATCGGGTGTGCCCACCGCCACCAGCCGC
>JAPKMV010000035.1 GCA_026645635.1 Caldilineaceae bacterium | reverse complement strand
CGCAAAGTGGAACGATGACCAAAGCGTTCCATCTTGCTGTCTGTACAAAGTCAATACTTCCTGCCAGTTGATGTTGATCCTCGAGAATACGTGAGGTAAGGGCAAACATGATGAACACCAAAAAGAAACCTCACTACGTCGGCGGACAGGAATGCCGATACGAGTGTAGGTCTGCAAGACTTCAAGGGCACGCTCTACCCCTGCTTGGCGCAACAATTGCTGATATTTCGCAGTGTATTTGGACCTGAGTTGAGGTTCGATGATCCGTTCACAGTCGTTGTCAGCAATATTATGGCCACCCAACCATGTCTTCTGCTCAGTAGGAGACATGATGAGGTCGAAGTCTGACTCCGTGACAGGCAAGCTCGTAAATGTAATATTGCGCAAGGCAAAATTGTTGCGTTCAAGTCGCCATATGAGTTCTCTTTCTTCTTCGTTGAGGTTGGATAAATGGACAGGCCGAAAGGAAACCCTCTCGATGTCAGTGTGATTGGTTCGGTGCTGAGCATATCGACGCACAACGTCTACGGCTTGACCAGCATAGTACTGGCCATTCCTGAAATGCAGTATGTACAGGCCACACCGTTGATCTGGGCTGAAGAGATCAGCGATTGAAGCACGTCCCTCCACTTGATATTCGACAGACATCCCGTAATCATCGAATTTCATGCCGAACTCCCTCAGCTACATGCAATTGCAGTGCTAAACCTTGCGGAAGATGTTGTCGTTGCGCCAGTCCAGATTAGTCGGGTCAGGATAGAGGGCATTTTCCTGCGGCAAGAAGATCGGGCGCTCCGCCAGCATCGACAGAAAGCCGGGCATGTTACCGTGCGTCGCCAGTTGCGGTGACAAGATCACGCGGTAATCGATGGCGACGCTCATCAGCCCTTCGTCGAACGACCAGTGACACAACCGGCAGAGCGCCAGCCCGTTGGTGGGATGGTCGTTGCGCGTCTTGTGCCAGGGCACGATGTGCGCGGCTTCGACTGCGGTGTGGCCGCCCGGCGTGACGATGCGCAGCCCGCAGCAGGCGCAGCGATGGTTGTAGGCCACGACGACAGCGCGGCGAAAGCCCTGGTCGCGCGCTTCGCGAGTGTAGCTGCTCTCTGCGTCGGGCAGTTGCAGCTCCTTGAGTTGACGGCGCGCCTGGGTCAGCAATTCGCTGCTGTAGAGAAAGGCTGCCTGATTCGTGGCATAGCGCTGCCAGAGCAAAGGCTGCGTCGGCGCGTCGAAATGGGCGTCGATCAACGCGGCGCGCAGCACGTCACGGTGCTCCTTGACGGTAAGCAAGGTGAACAAATCTTCGTCCAGCCGTGCGCCGGCCACGTTGTTGGCCAACTGGCTCTCCGTGATCAGCCGCCGGCCCGAAGCGACAAAGGCTTCTTTGCCGGGCAGCGGGACAAGTTGCCAGAAGCCTTCGCTCTTCAAGTAAAAGAAGGGCATGGCGATGTTGCCGATCATGCCCGGCGGTAGGACGATGGCACAGTAGAGATCGAACAGGTTGCCCAGGTCGGGCGTGAGTTCGATCAGGTTGCGGGTGAGCTGCCCCTGGTCGAACTGGTCGAGGACGGCGAGCAGGAGCAGCGGTTTGTAGGGTGATTTGCCGCGGGTTGAGGCGGGCCAGCCTTTGGCGGGGTCGCGGCGGAGTTTGGTGAATTTGTGAACGTAAGATGCCAACTCGGACATGTGTAGTTTACCGATTCTGCACTTCGCCGTCTTTGATGGTCACTGCCGCATTTGGACCACCAGCAAGTCAGTTGGATAACCCAGCCCTTCCAATAGCCCATGCGCCAGTTGGAGGATGTCACCTGAACTCAAGTTCGTCTCAACGAACAGTGCTGTGCCAGGGATCAGCACCGGTGAAAACATATTCTCCTGTGCCGTTGAAATGTATTGGCGTTTACGCCCACGGAGGGTCTGCCCGAATGCAGCGAACCGCTCAGGGTGTCGCTCGGCGAGCACAGTGCAGACCGCCATGAGCAGCCCTTTCCAATTCTGCACTGGATAGCGATCCCCCAACAATGTAATGGCTTCAGGCTTACGCGCTGATCGAGGTTTCATCGTGGATGGCCGCATGTCCTGCGGCGCGTCCGCGTGTGTGACACCGTTGTCGCCTATTGGCTGTTCCTGCACAGGTGCGTGCGTTTCCACATTTAGCAGTTCGCCCCACCACTCCTCGTCCAAAGCGTTCACCAGAAGCGTGCGCTCACGAACGCCCACACGATGGCGGATCAGCATATCGATCAATTGTTCGCCATTGATCAGCGTGATATGTGTCTTGTTCAACGCAATCGCTTCTTTGCGAGCGCCGGATGAGAAGTCACTGGTCGTGATGATGATGCCTTGTTGATGGACCTGCAATGAACCGCGCAACTGTGTTACCGTGGGTGCCTGAACATTGCCTTTCCAGCGTTTGGCCTGCACAGCAACATTCACCTCGGTGAGGCCGGCTGCTCTATAGACCCCAACAACGTCAATACCGCCGTCTCCCTGATAGGTTGTCACCTGAAGCGTGCCCTCGTCGAAGCCCATCGCCAGCAACAACTCCATCACGAGTGACTCAAAGCGCTTAGCCGGCATCGAGTGGAGTAGTTGTCCCAGGCGTTCGCGCGTATTTCGGTTAATCGCCTGCACTTGGTCTTCAATACCGCCCTGCCTGATTGTGGCAAGTTCAAACACGCCGCGGCCAGCGCGCAAGAATCGTGAGCCTTCTTCTTGGGTGTCGGTATAGAGCCGCGATCCCATCGTTGCTTCTGGCGTCAAGCCCGTTGGTATGATCAGCCCTTGTTCAAGCGCGCGCTGCGTAATCTCTGCGTAGTGAAGCGGCTGTTTGGCCATACGGAGCACGGTGTAGGCAGCGTCAAGGTATGTCATCTCTGGTTTCACAATCTGCAGCGACGTGCATTGTGGTCGGGAAGGCACCGCCAACCATCGGTTGTGGGCGATACCGCAAAGCGCACCATGCCCTGCACCGCCAGGCGCAGCCAGCCCGACGCAAAGTAGCCGACGCCGCGGTCATAGCGAAAAGAGTCCGCCAGTGCGGGCGCAAAGAAATCGGCGATCAGGTCGTGGTCCGAAGTATTGAGCAGGAGCGGCAGGTTCAATGTGCGCAGGCTCATCCGGGTTGCTCAGCTTGGGTGACGGGTTGGCGCCGGGGTCGATGCTCCGGCCTGCGGGGAGTATAGCATAGGGGGTGGGGCGGTGAAAATGGGGATGTTGGGAGTTGTTTTCCCGTTACTTGTTCAGCATAACTGGGTGAAGCCGCAGACCGTCAATCCGGTTAAAATGGCTTAGGTTCAGCGTCACCAATGACAGATCATAGGTCAGCGCGGTCGCTGCAATGAAAATATCGCGAATCTCGATTAGTTGGTTTGCAGCCCTTAAATCCCGGAAGATCGTTGCTGCGGTTCGAGCAACGTCTGTAGTAAAGGGTAACACGTCGCACCAACTCACGATTTCCGCGATGTCCTACTGCTTCTGCCTGTCTACCGCCCCCGCATAAAGCTCGAACTCGACAATCGTCGCGATGTAGAGCACATAGTCACCGACCATGTCATAAAGGATACTCTTGCGGCGATTCTGCTTGCGCAGATGTTCGATGATGATGCTTGTGTCGACTAGGATACTGGGACGCGCCATGCATTGATCCTGTCTTGTGCGTCCTGAATCTGCGCAATATCCTCCTCGTTCCACACGGAAAGAGTAAGCAAACTACGCTTATCGCGTCCAGTATTCCGCATCTCTGGCGCCAGAATCGACTCAATGAACGCCGCCACCTTCTGCTGTTGTGACAAATTCAGCTTGCCGAACTGTTCCCACAGTTGTTCACGTGTCATGATCTGCTGCATATCTCATCGCCTTGACACAAGGTTTCTTTGCCAAGTATGCCATAAAACCCGCCGATTCGATCGTGCTCCTGAAGAAAGTACAGGCTGGACGGGTCTACTGCCTCCACTATAGTCGCAAACCATTCGTTGTCAAATCTTCGCAAATACTCCCGCGAATCGAGCCTTACCATGCCCTGGCTGGCGAGGCGCAGCCAGCCCGACGCCAAGTAGCCGGCGCCGAACGCCAGCGTATAGCAACAGCCTCACCTGCAAGTGCGTTTCGGTTTCTGGGCGCAATCATGGTACCATCTCGACAGTGACACATTGCGAGATTGCTCAGCAATCGATTCTACCGAGCAGAGCATGGCCAAACAGATCCGCGCATAACTTGTTGTTGAACATGTTGCCAACAGTCTTCTGCAGATCTTGGCGCCACAACACAAATAACCTTCCAGCCGGCAAAGGCCTGTTGCCATGCACCTCAACCCAGCCCTGACCATCGCCGGCGTCCTCCTGGCCGGCGTTTTCTGCCAGTGGTTCGCCTGGCGCATCAAGGCGCCTGCCATCATTCCGCTGCTGGCCGCCGGCTTTGTCGCCGGCCCGCTCCTCAACCTGATCGACCCGCGTGCATCGCTCGGCGAGCTCTTCTTTCCGTTGGTGTCGCTCTCGGTGGCGATCATCCTCTTCGAGGGCGCGCTCACACTGACCTGGAGCGATGTGCGCCATGTCGTCGGGCCGGTGCGCGGCCTGCTCACTGTGGGCGCGCTGGTGACCTGGTTCGGCGGCGCGGCGGGAGCGCACTACATCACCGGGCTGCCGTGGAACCTGGCGCTGCTCTTCGGCGCACTGATCATCGTCACTGGGCCGACGGTCATCGCGCCGCTCCTGCGCAACGTGCGCCCCACGGCCAACATCGCCTCGATTCTGCGCTGGGAAGGCATCGTCATCGACCCCATCGGCGCGTCGATTGCCGTGCTCGTCTACGATCTGGTGGTGGCCGGCGCAGCCGCGACCTGGAGCGACACGCTGATCACCTTTTTGCTGATCGTGCTGGTGGGCGGCGGGCTGGGGCTGGCCGCGGGCTACTTCACCTATGTGGCGCTGCGCCGCTTCTGGATCCCGGACTACCTGCGCGACATCGCCATCCTGGCGCTGGTGGTGAGCGTCTTCGCCCTCGCCAACACCCTCACCCATGAGTCGGGGCTGACCGCCGTGACGGTGATGGGCATCTTCCTGGCCAACGCCAACCCACACAAGCTGCACGAACTGCTCTACTTCAAAGAGAAGCTGAGCGTGCTGCTGATCTCCACGCTCTTCATCCTGCTGGCCGCGACCATCACTGTGGACGACCTGCAACTGCTCGACTGGCGCGCCTTCGCCTTGGTGGGCGTGGTGATCTTCGTGCTGCGTCCGCTGGGCGTCTTCTTGAGCACCCTGGGCAGTTCGCTGACCCGCAACGAACGCATCTTCCTGGCGTGGATCGCCCCGCGGGGCATCGTGGCCGCGTCGGTGACTTCGGTCTTCGTGCTCACCCTGGTGGAACTGGGCTACGCCGAGGCGCGCATCATCGTGCCGCTGGTCTTCCTGGTAATCGTCGCGACGGTGCTGCTGCAAGGCGGCACGGCCAAGTGGGTGGCGCGGTGGCTGGGCGTCGCCGAGGCCGATCCTCAGGGCTTCCTGATGGTGGGCGCCAACCCGTTTAGCTGCGAACTGGCAGAGGCGCTGCAGCGCGCCGGTGTGGTGGTACGGCTGATCGATGTCAACCACAACAAGGTCGCCGACGCGCGGCTGCGCGGCCTCAACGCGCTCCAGGGCAACATCCTCTCCGCCTTTGTCGAGGACGACGTGGACCTGACCGGCGTGGGCCGGCTGCTGGCGCTGACGAACAACGACGAGGCCAACGCCCTGGCCTGCAAGCACTTCGAGGATGAATTCGGCTCGGCCAACGTCTTCCAACTGCCGCCTGCGCTCGGCCCACGCGCCGGCGAGCGGTTCAACCAGCCACAGCTTGGCCGCCTGCTCTTTGGCCGCACTGCCACCTTTGCCACGCTCCACGCGGCGCTGGAACAGGGCGCCAAGATCCGGGTGACGCCACTGACCGAGCAGTTCACCTGGGACGCGTTCCGCCAGAAACATGGCGACCAGGTTCTCTCGCTGATGGCGCTGCGCAAGAACGCCGTCGTCGTGGCCACCGTCAATTTCCCACTGGCGCCGCTGCCCGGCTGGAGCGTCGTCAGCCTCTTCTTCCCCGAGCAAGCAAACCGCGAGGCAAACGAATGGGCATGATGCGCGCCGGCCTCACCAATGAAGCCTACGACCGGACCTACACCAACCGCCAGTTGTTCCGCCGCATCGCGACCTACTTCAAGCCGTCGGGACGCCAGATGGCAATCCTGGTGCTGCTCGTCACCGTCATTTCGTTCACCGGCGCACTGCTGCCGGTGCTGATCGCCTGGGGCGTCGGCGCGCTGGACACGACCTTCATGGCGCGGCGCACGCTGGAGATCGCGCTGGTGGTGGGCGTGCTGGTGATCGGCGTGGCCAACTGGCTGCTCAACTGGGCGCGGCGCATCCTCACCGTGCAGTTGATCAGCAACGTGGTGCTGGCCATGCGCACGGATGCCTTCGCCGCGGTGATGAACCACGACATGAGCTTCTTCGACGAATATCAATCCGGGCGCGTCGTCAGCCGCATCACCAGCGACACCGACGAGTTTGGCCGCGTGGCAGTTCTCATCACCGAGCTTTTCACCCAGATTTTGCTGGTGATCATTCTGGTCGCCTACCTCTTCACCATCAACTGGCAGATGACGCTGCTCCTGCTGCTCCTGGCGCCCGTGGCCTTCATCGTCGCCGGCGGCTACCGCAGTTGGGCGCGGCGCATCACCCGCAAGAGCCAGCAGGCGGTGGCCGACGTCAACGCCAGCATCCAGGAAGCGGTGACGGGCATCTCCGTGGCCAAGAACTTCCGCCGGGAGCAGGGCATCTACGACGAGTTTCTGGGCGTCAACTCCGCCAGCTACGCCATCCACGTGCAGCGCGGCTTTGTGCTGGCGCTGATCTTTCCCACGCTGCAATTTTTCGCCGGCGTCGGCACGGCGCTGCTGCTCACCGCCGGCGGCTACTACACCTATCTAGGGGTGATCTCCGCCGGCGCCTGGTTCCTCTTTATGAACAGCGTCGCGCTCTTCTGGTTCCCCATGATCAACCTTTCGGCCTTTTGGAGCCAGTTTCAGGCCGCGCTCAGCGCCACCGAGCGCATCTTCGGACTGATGGATGCCGAGCCGGCGGTTTTCCAGACGGCAAGCAAACCAGTGACGACCTTGCACGGGGATATCAAGTTCGATCGGGTGAGTTTTCGCTATGGGGAAAAGGAGCAGGTGCTGCGCGACTTCACGCTCCACATCCAGCCCGGCGAGAGCGTGGCGCTGGTCGGCCACACCGGCGCGGGCAAGTCGAGCATCGCCAAGCTGATCACCCGTTTCTATGAATTCCAGGACGGGCGCATCCTGGTGGACGACCAGGACATCCGCACCTTCGATTTGCAGAGCTACCGGCGGCGGCTGGGCATCGTCAGCCAGAGTCCCTTCCTCTTTGCCGGCACGGTGGCCGACAACATCCGCTACGCCGTGCCGGCGCTGAACGACGTGGCGGTGGAGCAGATCGCCCGGCAGATCGGCGGCGGCGACTGGCTGGAGACGCTGCCCGATGGACTCAACACGGATGTAGGCGAACGGGGCGCCCGGCTGAGCATGGGGCAGCGCCAGTTGGTGGTGCTGGCGCGCATGTTGGCGCAAGACCCGGCGATCTTCATCCTGGACGAGGCGACCGCAAGCGTAGACCCGTTCACGGAGGCGCAGATCCAGGCCGCGCTCGACCTGATCTTCCGCAACCGCACCTCCATCGTCATCGCCCATCGCCTTTCCACGGTGAAGGCGTGCGACCGCATCATCGTGCTGGATCACGGGCGCATCATCGAGGCGGGCAGCCATGACACGCTCATGGCGCAAGGCGGGCACTACGCCGGGCTGTACGACACCTATTTCCGCCATCAATCCCTGGCCTACATCGAGAGCCGCCGTGCCGCCTCAGCCCTCGCCGGGTAGAAACTGTTTGTGAAGGTCTTTTTGACGCAGAGTCACGAAGACGCAGAGGCCCGCAGAGGAAAACAGAGAAGTTCTCCATGCGTGTTCTCTGCGTTTCTCTGCATCTTTGCGCCTGGTATGTTGACACATAGGGAAAAGTGACAGATAAAAGGGCTGTCATTTTCCGGCAAGGAGCGGTGAAGTTCATTCGCGCCAGCAGTCAAAGAACTCGTCGCAGAGATTAGCTCCCGCTCCTGACCTTCTGTTCGAGGACGGACAAAATGCTGTGGCCCCGCAAGGTGAGCCCGAATTACCAGGCAATTCGAAGACAGAAGGTAGCCGCTGTTCGGAAGCAGTTGTGAAAGGAGAACGAGATGCAGCACATTCTTGGGATCGACATTGCCAAGGCGAGTTTTGACACAGCGCTGACACAAGACAATCGGTCGTATGAGGAGGCGAGTTTCAGCAACAGCCGCCAGGGGTTCAAGGAACTGGTCAAGTGGCTGGCGTCTCATCATGTAGAAGAAGTGCATGCCTGCCTAGAAGCGACTGGTCGCTATGGCACCGCGCTGGCTGAATTTCTGCACAACCAAGGTTTCCAGGTCAGTGTGGTCAACCCAGCCCAGATTCACGCCTATAGAGACAGCAAGTTGCGGCGCAACAAGAATGACCGGCTGGATGCGCAGTTGATTGCTGATTTCGGCATGGTTCATTTTGAACGATAGGCACATTAACAACTGAATGAGCAGAGAAGGTTCCCTTATGCTATGAGTCTCGCTAAAGATCACATAGATAAGGAGAACCTTCCAATGGCATTGTACCCGCAAACGACAACGAACTTGGCATTGTGGCCCGAACCGATTGAAGTCGGCTATCAACTGCTGGGTGGCGGTGACGGCAGTGCACTGGCGCCTAAGCTGACGCATCTGGGCATCGCCGACCTGCTGTTCATGAGCAGCATCATGTTGGCACCGCGCGACCGACGACCTTGGGGCATCGCAACCTGGCTGGCCGATGTCTTTGATATCTCACGCCCCACGTTGTACAGCCTCCCCAAGCGAGTGATGGAACGGCTGCTAGCCGCACCACCAGTTGCACTGCCAGATCAGCAAGTGAAGGCAGTGCACCAGATTGAGGTGAATGCGACCCGGCTGCAGCGCACCATCTTGACCGCAGCCTTTCCCGGCAAGATGGCACTGCGACCACTACAGGAGTTGCTGGCTGAAGCGTTCGACGAAAGCCGCAGTATCGGATGGATGAGCGAACTGCTGACCGAGGCCGGGCAGAAGGCAGGTCAGGTGCTGAAGCAGATCGACTTCTCTGCCGCCGGCCCAGTCCTGGTGCTGCGCGATGAGACCTTCTTCCAAGATCGGCCTGTGCTGCTCATGGTCGATCCGCTGAGCAGCACCATTCTCAGCGCCGTTGTCGCCCCGGACCGCCAGGCCGATACGTGGGGACTCCTGTTGCTGATGGCGCAGGAGCAAGGGGTCAAAATTGCTGGCTTGGTCGAGGACATGGCGCGCATGTACCCCAAGTCGTTGCGTGAGGCTGGCCTGGATGACCTGGAGAAGTCGGTTCAGAAAGACCTCTGGCATCTCGAGCGGGATGGCGGGCAACTCGGTCGTGACCTGGAACGGGCGGCGTTTCAGGCGACCAAGCGGGTGTTGACATTGGAAGCCAGGTTGCGCAAGGCATGGTGTGATGATCTCTTTTTCAACGAGTACATCCCAGCGGTCGCTGCGGAAGAAAAGCGGTATGCACAACATGATGAGTTTGTCACCTGCCTCAGCCATCTCTTCGATGCGCTGGAGATCGTTGACCTGCCTAGTGGCGCAATCCGCGACCACTCGACCAATGCGTGGCTGCTGGAAGAAGCGCTGTGCGCAATGAGCAACATTGATGAGGCGCGCGTGCAGCAATGGGTCAAGACCTTACGGCGCCATCAGGCGCAGTTGTTGACCTGGATGACGTGGCTGACATCTGCCCTTGCCGGTTTCCAGACACAACTGGCCCAGGTGCTTGAACATCCTTCGACCCAAATCCAGTTCATCCAGCTGGTGGCGAAGCAGTGGCGTTTACGTCAGGCGCTGGTCAATGGCCAGCGTCACTGGCAACCTGCCGCCGACCGTACCGCAGCCATGCTCCAGTGTGTGACCGCTGGCTCGCCCGCCTTGGCTGCTTTGGCCCAGCGGCTTGCCGACATCCTGGATGCCGCCTGTCGCACCAGCAGTCTGGTCGAATGCATCAATGGCATGTTGAAGCAATTCCTGCACAATCGTCGCTCGTTTGCCAGCGCCGATGCCATGCAGACTTACCTCAACCTGTTTACCCTCTGGCACAACATGCGTGTCTACCAGCGAGGTAAGCGGCAGGGTCAAAGCCCATACCAGCGGGCGGGCATTCAACTGCATACCGACGACTGGCTTGAGTTGCTAGGCTTCGCCGACGCCTAGTTCCTCACAGCTTAACCGAGTCGATTCCCAGTCATGATCTGTGACTGGTATCTGTTGTCACGCCCGCTTTCGGCGATTCCGCTCATTCAATTGTAAAGGTACTTTGAGTCTTGATGAACCATGCCGGAATTTGTCATGGCACAACGGAAAGATGCAACGAGCGTTTCCGCAGCGGCAAACGCGGCGCTGCTGCAGCAGTTGGATTGGCGCGACACCCAGGATTATGAACTTGCCAGCCGCGGCTTCATCGCCACGTTGGAGGATCCGTTCATCCGCGACCAGAGCGGGCGCCCGGTCTGGAACCTCGACGCCTTTGCATTTCTGAAAGCAGAGACGGATCCGGCCAGCGTCAATCCCAGCTTGTGGCGGCAGTCGCGTTTGAACGCACTCCACCAGGGTCTCTTCCAGGTGACCGATGGCGTCTACCAGATCCGCGACTTCGATCTGTCGGTGATGACCATCGTCGACACCGGCGCCAACTACATTGTCATCGACCCGCTGATCACCCCGCCCACCGCGGCGGCTGGCATGGGGCTGGTCTATCAGCACATCGGGCGCAAGCCCATCGTCGCCGTCATCTACACCCACAGCCACATCGACCACTGGGGCGGCGTGAAAGGGGTGATCGCGCAGGCCGACGTGCAGGCGGGGCGGGTGAAGGTCATTGCCCCGGATCGCTTCATGGAATTCGCCATCAGCGAGAACGTCATCGCCGGCAATGTGATGAGCCGCCGCGCCAGCTACATGTACGGCAACCTGCTGCCCCAAGACCCAACCGGGCAGGTCGGCGCCGGCCTGGGGCAGACGGCTTCATCCGGCGTCCCCACCCTGATCGCACCGACCGATCTCATCACCCACACCGGGCAGGTCATGGTCATCGACGGCGTGGAGATCGAGTTTCAACTCACGCCGGGCACGGAAGCGCCGGCGGAGATGAACTTCCTGTTCCCCCAGCGTCGCGCATTGTGCATGGCGGAGAACGTCTCGCACAACATGCACAATCTCTACACCCTGCGCGGGGCGATCGTGCGCAACCCCAAGGTGTGGGCGCACTACATCGACGAGGCGATCGCGCTGTTCGATGGCCGCTTCGATGTGGTCCTCTCTTCGCATCACTGGCCCACCTGGGGCGCGCAAGCGGGTCTGGAGTACCTGAAGAAGCAGCGCGACATGTACAAGTACATCCACGACGAGACCATGCGCCTGGCCAATCAGGGCTACACGCTGCTCGAAATCCCGGAGATTGTCGAGAGCCAGCTCCCGGCCGAGCTTTTCAACGCCTGGTACAACCGGGGCTACTACGGCACGGTCAACCACAACGTCAAAGCAGTCTACCAGCATTATCTGGGCTTCTTCGACGGCAACCCGGCCAACCTGCACCCGCTGCCGCCGGAGGCTGCCGGCAAGAAATACGTCGAATTCATGGGTGGCGCCGACAATCTGCTGGCGCAGGCGCGCAGATCGTTCGCGCAGGGTGAGTACCGCTGGGTGGCGCAGGTGGTCAACCACCTGGTCTTCGCCGAGCCGGACAACCAGGCGGCGCGCAACCTGCAAGCCGACGCGCTGGAGCAACTGGGCTACCAGGCTGAGTCCGGCATCTGGCGCAACTTCTATCTCAGCGCCGCCCAAGAGCTGCGCGACGGCGTCATCGACCTGGGCGCGCCGAAGACGGCAAGCCCCGACGTGATCAAGGGGATGTCGCTGGACATGTTCTTCGACCTGCTGGCTGTGCGCCTGATCGGGCCAAAAGCGGCGGGCAAGAAGCTGGTCTTCAACGCCAACTTCACCGACACGGGCGAGCAGTATCTGCTGGTGGTCGAAAACTGCGTGCTGAACTACGCCAAGGGCAAGCAAAGCGCCGAAGCCGATGCCTCGCTGACGATGACCCGCGCGGCGCTGGACGAGGTCGTGCTGGGCGAGGCCAAGCTGGCCGAAAAGCTGGCGGCCGGCGAAGCCAGCATCGATGGCAACCCGGAGAAGTTGGTGGAATTCCTGTCGATGCTGGACACCTTCGAGTTCTGGTTCAACATCGTCACGCCGTGACAGATCGGAAGCGCGAGGATTGCGTATCACGCAGAATCCGCATGAGTAGAAAGGCGCATTGAAGGCTGCGCCGGACCCTGCATTCCGGTTCAACATGGTGAGTCGTCGGTGGTATCATGGGAGTCGATCCTGTCACGGGTGATTGGGGGCAGATGCCAGAGTACAAGGGGTAGGGAGAGCAAGTGATGCATGGATAATGTTTGGATCGACCTGATTCCGCTGATGCTGGGCGCAACACTGGCGCCGATCTTTCCGATCATCGTGCTGCTGCTTTTGCAGAGCGAGCGCGGGCTGGGCAAGGCGATCGCCTTTGTCGCCGGTGCAGTGACGGTGCGCCTGCTGCAAGGCGCGGTCTTTGGACTGGTCTTTGCGCCGGCAGTCGAAGCAGAAAGCGCCGCCGGGCTGCAACTGATCGCCCCGACGCTGCTGACGGTCGTGGGCATTCTGCTCTTGGCGGCCGGCGTCAAGAAAGTGCGCAAAGAGGATGACGGCGAAGACAGTGAGCCAAAATGGATGAGCAGGTTGAGCGATCTCACCGTGCTCAAGGCGGCGGGCGGTGGCGCGCTGCTCATGCTGGTGGCGGTCAAGCAGTGGGTCTTTACGCTGTCGGCGCTTGCTGTGATCGAGGAGGCGCAGCCAGGATTGACTGCTGGCGTTGCGCTCTATCTGCTCTTCGTAGCGGCGACGCAGGCGCTGGTGTTGCCGCCGATCATCGCCTTTGCCGTGGCGCCGCAAAAGGCGGCCAAACCGCTGGCGGCGGCGCAGGGTTGGCTGCAGCGGCACAACCGCGTGATCATGATCGTCGTGTCATTTGTCTTCGGCGCCTGGTTCCTGTTCAAGGGCGCCTCCGGCTTGTTGGCCATCGGGACACCGTAGGCGCTTGAGTCGTTCTCTGCGTTTCTCTGCATCTTTGCGCCTCCGCGTCAAAGTGGGTGGCCTCTCTGGTCAGCTTCTTTGGGCTGACGGTGTTGATGTGCACGTTGCCAAGCTGGGCGCTGGTCGTCGAAATCGAGTGACGCTGGCCCTGGCAGAAAATCAATCTTGTTCAAGAAAAGGAATAACACACTATGATGGGTAGAAGACGAGAAGAACGGCGCGAGGAGCGTGAGGTCTTTGGCCGCGGCGGCACCGCCAACCGCTAT
>JAPKMV010000359.1 GCA_026645635.1 Caldilineaceae bacterium | reverse complement strand
TGAGAGATTATGCGATTGATTCCAAGCCCGCTGCGCCAGGATAGACCCCACTCTATTTGAAGCCGGTGAACTGGATCGAGTCCAGAATCTTGCGGCCCAGGAGCATAAAGATGATAAAGGTCGGAATGATGGCGATGGTCGTGCCGGCCATCAGGCCCGTCCAGTCCGGCGCGCCCTGGGGTGTCTGGGTGCGGAAGACGCCCAATGCCACCGTGAGCACGCGCACGCTGGGGTCGCTGCCGATGATCAGCGGCCAAAGATAGTTGTTCCAGGTGGCGATCAGCGTGACGATGGCCAGCGTGGTCAGCGCCGGGATCGTGATCGGCACCACGACGCGCACGAAGGTGGTCCAGATGCTGGCGCCGTCGATGGTGGCCGCTTCCTCCACTTCGCGGTTGACGCCCAGGAAGAATTGGCGCAAGAAGAAGACGGCGAAGGGCGTCATCAGCAGCGTCGGTGCGGCAATGCCCCAGTAGGTGTTCAGCCCGCCGACCCCGCGCACCAAAATGAAGTTCGGGATGGTGGTGACGATGCCCGGCACCATCAGCGCGGCGATGTAGACCGCAAAGAGCGGCTCGCGCAGCGGGAAGCGCAGGCGGGCAAAGGCATAGGCCGCCATCGCGCTAAAGGAAGTCTGGCCAACAACCACCATGGCGGACACGATGATCGAATTCATCAGCGAACGCAGGAAGTCGATGGAGCCAGCCGAACCGCCCATCGCCACCGCGGTCGCAGCATCCACCGTGCCCAGGACGCGCTGGAAGTTGATCAAGGTCGGCTGCACCGGCAGAATCGACGTGGTGTCGAGGAAGATGGCGCGCGGCGAAGTGAGCGCAGTGCGCACCATCCAGTAGAACGGAAAAATCGTGACGAAGAGCAGCAGCCCCATGAAGAACCAGGCGATTATCTTGCCCCAGGGAAATGCCTTGCGCGGCCGGTGCGCTTCCTGCACCCGCTGTGAGTGCGATTGAGCTTGCACAGTCATGCTGGTTGATCCTTTCCGCAGTTTCGATCTGCAGTCATTGTCGTCAAGTGGATGAGGAACCGAACGCCGTCACCCAATACTACATGTCGGACTCACCGGCGCGCATGAGGCGCATCTGCATCATGCTGACGAAGATCAAAATCAGGAAGAGCACGATCGAGAGTGCGGTGGCGTAGCCCATGTTGAAGCGGTTGAACGCCTGTTCGTAGATGTACCAGTTCATCACCTGGGTCGCGTTGATCGGCCCCCCCTTCGTGGTGATGGCAATCGTATCGAAAATTTGGAAAGAACCGATGACCGAGGTCACAACCACGAAGACCAACACCGGGCGCAGCAGCGGCACAGTCACCTTCCAGAACATCTGATTTTCCGAAGCACCGTCGATGGACGCTGCCTCGTAGACTGAACCGGGGATTGACTGCAGGCCGGCGAAGATGAGCAGCGCCGTGTAGCCGACATATTCCCAGATGTTGATCATGGCGATGGTGGGCATGGCCCACTGCGGCAGCCCCAGAAAGGCGATCATCGGCAGACCCAGCGCCTTCAGCCCGGCGTTGATGATGCCCAGGTTCGGGTCGAGCAGCCAGAGCCAGATCAACCCGACCACCACCGGCGGCATCAGCCAGGGCAAAATGATCAACGCCCGGATCACCATCGACTTGGTCAGCCGCGACATCATGACCGCGATCACCATGGCCAACACAGTCTGCAGCGGAATGTTGAGCAACACGTAATAGAGTGTTACTTTGAGCGCGTTCCAAAAGTCGGGGTCGTTGAGCAGACGGATGTAATTCTCGAGGCCAATAAACCTGGCATCGCGCAGCAAATCCCAATTGGTGAAGCTGATCCACAGACCGCGCACTGCCGGCACCGCATAGAAGATCGTGAACCCAATCAGGCTCGGCAGGATAAAGAGCATCGCCGTAATGCTCTCTCCGTTAAACCAGCGCCGTTGCCAGGATTTGGCCGGCGCGGGCGGTGATGACGTTGCGACAGTCATGGCTTGTTTCTCCCTTGTTACTCAGTTCGTTGCACTCGTTTGGCCGATCTGGTGGTAAGTAAACCAGGATTCACGCTCACGTGAAGGTGTGGCGGTGCGCGGCCACGCCTTTCGGCATCCTGCCGCTGCGGCGCAGCGCCCCCAAATTGAACCTGGCGCGCCTGCCTGTACTGCCAACGTCTTATGACTTTTCTGTGCTTGCGTCTTCGGCAAGTATAACAGGAAATTTGAAAATTTCATAGAGGATTGAGAACAAGATATGGATAATTATGACCAGGATTGCGATTCACGCAAGACCGGAATGCGATGTAAGGGTGGGTGAGATGGCGCCAGATGTTTACGATGCTGCTGTGGCGACCGCCCCGTCTCGCTGCGAAAAATGCGGCTGAAGTAGGCAGGGCCACTGTAGCCGACTGCCAGCGCGATGACGGACATGGCCGTGCGTTCCAACAGCTCGCGGGCGCAGCCAATGCGATACTGGTTCACATACTCCCAGAGTGAATTGCCTGTCACGCGGCGAAAGACGCGCGACACATAGGCTTCGCTGACGCCCAACGCCCGCGCCAGATCGACACGGGTAAAGGGTGTCACATACTGCGCGGCCACGAAGTCGTAAACCTTTTGCACCAGGGCCAGGTCACTTTGGCTGCCGGGAGCGCCGTTGCGCTGTTCGCCCGCCTCGGTGCGGCCTGCAGGCGACGCGACCAGGGGCGACGGCGCGCTTTCCGTCTGCGCCAGCTCCACCATGCCGTCGATCATGCGCAGCAACTCCTCGCTGCGCCGCTCGATGCTGCGCAGATCGTGGCGCAAGGCCGGCGACAGCGCTGCGCCCTCAGCTGCAGACTCCGCCAGCGCAGCCTGGCTGTAGCCGAGAATGGCATTCAGTGGGTCGCGCAGTTCCTGGCTGATGGCGGCCAGCATCTGTGACTTCATCTGGCTGGCGCGCTCGGCCGCCAACGAGCTTTCGAGGGCGCGGGTATAGCGCTGCACATTCTGCATGGCGCTGCCCACCTGATCGGCCAGCATCTGCAGCGCATCCAACTCAATCTGGCTCCGTGCAATACAGTTGCGGCTGTGCAGATCGAGCAGACCCAGCGTGCGCCCCCCGATCCGGATTGGCGCAATGACGCGGGTGCGCAGATCCGGCCAGCGCGGGTCCGGGGCAAAGCGCTGGCTGTGCCACGCGTCGGGGATGTAGAGTACACGGTTGCCCAGCAAGGCATGGCGCAGTGGCCCGGCCAGCTCAACCGTGGTGCGGACTGCCGCCGCGCCGTGCGGCTCGACCAGCACCAGGCAGTGGGCGTCCGCCTCCCAAAGCAGGAGTTGCACCCGATCATAGGCATAGCGGCTGCGGATGATGTCCGCCAGCGTGCGCAGCAGCTCATCTTCTTCCAGAATCGAGCCAATGTGGCGGTTCAATGCGAGGCTCGTCTCCATCTGTTTCAACCGTTGCCGCTCTTGCAGTACATGCACGTTCACCAGACTGCTCGGCAGTGCGGCAATGTCCACCAGCTTGCGCGCTGCCACCTCGTGGGCATTGGCCGGTGTGATGAGTTGAATGAGAAAGGGAAAGGTGGCCGGCAGCGGTTCCCCGTGTGCTGCACTTATGCTCAATTCCACCAGGCGGCAGCCAAAATCGCGGGGGGAAGTCTCGACGCTTGCCTCCATCGTCCCTTGCAGAATCGCGGCCACCGCCAGCGGGTCACCGTTGATGCCCACGACGCGCGTTCGGTCATCCACAAAGCCGAGGCGGCGCCCTGCATCCCGCGCCGCCAGCGCAATCGGGTCGGACAAGCCGAAGATCGCGTCCACAGCGCCGGCGCCGCGCTCAGACTGCCAGACATGGAGATCTTCGGTGAGCTGCGCAAAGACTTCTTCGTAGCGCCACAGCGTCGGGATGCGCGTGTAGCGAATGTGTGGATAGCGCTGTACGGTGTCGCAGAAGCCGTTGAGCCGCACCCGCGCCGTGTAGGGGTTCTGCTCCGGGCCGCCAACCAGCAAGATGTGTCCGTCGACGTTCATCCGTTGGACCAAATATTCGGTCGCCAACCTGGCAGCGTCGTACAGCCCTTGGGGACTCACCAGGCGCGGATGGCGCAGGGGCGTCTCATCGGTGCAGATCACGCGCAGATCTTGCTCCAGCAAGGTCAACATCTGTGACTGAGGCAGTTGCGGCGTGATCAGTGCGCCCAGTTCACGCGCGCGCAGGTCTTCCAGATAGCTCAGCGGTTCGTCACTGCCTTGCAGCGCAACCAGCGGGATCGGAACGAGGGTGACGTCCAGTTCAGCGGCGCGCTGGCGCGCGGCTTCGTTGACCTGCACCCAAAACGGGTCTGATGTCTCTAATGCATTGCCGATCCGCAATCGACTGCCTCCAACCACTGGGCGCGCAGCAACTTGCTGCCACGCAGTTGCGATTCACCTATGTTTATTGACAGGTCTGTTTCGCATTGACTACAATCAACAAGAATTACCAAACCAGGCTGTGGAGAGCATCCACCATCTTACCGCTTTGCGCGGTTGCGGTCAATCGGCGCTGCGGGTCGGGGGGCGGGGTCTAGTTCAAGTTGGGGGCGCAAGAACCCGGATCGCGAAGGACGCGGAATGTGGGAAAGACACGCAAGGCGGCGGCATTCTCGTGACTTTCGCACCTTTCGTAGTTATCGTGGTCCAAACACTCTCGCCTCCAACTTGGAATAAGCCTTGCGGGTCTTTGCCACAGGCGCTATCCAGCCATCCATATCAGCACAGAGGAGCAGAACCACCATGAACGAACAGACCACCAAACTTACCCGGATGCGTGCACTGCT
>JAPKMV010000358.1 GCA_026645635.1 Caldilineaceae bacterium | reverse complement strand
AGAAGGGCAGCAGCAGCACGATGCCGGAGATGGCGATAAAGGTCAACGTGGCGGTGAAGAGATTCAGGCTGAACTGCGGTTCGCGGAAAAGGCGCAGGTCAAGCATCGGGTAACGCACGCGCGATTCCACAAAGAGGAATGCCGCAAAGGCGACCACCGCCGCCGCGATCAGCCCGAACATCAGCGTCGAGCCAAGCCCGAGTTCCTGGCCGGCCGTGAGCGCCAGCGTCGCACAGAGCAGCGCGATCCCCAGCAGCAGCGCGCCGAGCAGATCGAAGGTCTCGCGGTGGCCGCTGGGGCGCAGCGGCGGCAGATAGAGCAGCACCAGCACCAATGCAATCGCGCCGAGGGGCAGGTTGACAAAGAAGATCCAGTGCCAGCTCAGGTATTCGAGCATGATGCCGCCGATGGCCGGGCCAAAGACGATGCCCAGCGAAATAAAGCCGGCGGAGAAACCGATCACCTTGCCCCGCTCGTGGGGCGGCCAGGTTTCGGTGAGGATGGCCACACCCAGCGCGATGATCATCGCTGCGCCGATGGACTGGAGAAAGCGGAAGCCGATCAACCAGGCCACGCCCGGCGCCAGCCCGCAGAGTGCAGAGCCGGCCAGAAAGAGCACAATGCCGCTGCTGAAGATGAGTTTCTTGCCCATCATATCGGCCAGCCGCCCCATGCCCACGAGCAGGATCGTCAACCCGATGAGATAGGCGAGCGTCACCCACTGGATCGCAGCGAAGCTGGCGTCGAACTCGGCCATGAGCGTGGGCAGCGCGACGTTGACGATGCTGCCATCGACGCTGCCGAGGAAGAGACACATCCCCACGGCGGCCAGGATCAGCCACTTGCTGCGGGCGGTGACAGGTTGGGCGGTGCTGGCAGATGTGGGCATCACTACTGCTCGATCTCGCCCAGGCTGAGCGGGGTGTTCGCCAGAATTTCGGCGACGATCTGTGCGGCGCTGCGGCCGCGCAGCGCACTTTCCGGGTGCACGATGCAACGGTGCGGCAGCGTCAACGGCGCCAGCGCCTGCACATCGTCGGGCAGCACATAGGCGCGACCGGCGATGGCGGCGCGCGCCTGCGCTGCGCGAAAGAGCGCCAACGAGCCGCGCGGGCTGGCGCCCAACGCCAAATCCGGGTGGCTGCGCGTCGCCTGCACCAGCGCCACGATGTAGTCGCGCACAGTGGCGTCGACGCGGATCGTCCAGACGGCCTCGGCCATGCTCGGCAACTGGCTGCCGTCCACCGCCACGGCCAATGTCTCGATGGGATGGCGTCCGCCCAGGTTGACCAGCATGGCGCCTTCTTCCTCCGCACTCACATAGCCGAGCCGCAGCTTGAAGAGAAAGCGGTCGAGCTGCGCTTCGGGCAGCGGAAAGGTGCCTTCGTACTCGATGGGGTTCTGCGTCGCCAGCACCAGGAAGGGCCGCGGCAGCACGCGCGTCTCGCCGTCCACCGTCACCTGGCGCTCGCCCATGCACTCCAGCAGCGCCGACTGCGCGCGGGGCGTGGCGCGGTTGATCTCGTCAGCCAGCAGGATGTGGGTGAAGGCGGGGCCGGCCATAAACTGAAACTGGCGCGTCTCCTGGTTGAAGATGTTGACGCCGGTGATGTCGCTGGGCAGCAGGTCGGGCGTGCACTGGATGCGGCGGAAGTCCAGCCCCATGGAGAGCGCCAGCGCACGCGCCAGCATCGTCTTGCCGACGCCGGGCACATCCTCCAGCAGCACATGCCCCTCGCAGAGCAGCGCCAGGATCAGCGTGTCGATCGTCTCCCGCTTGCCTACGATCACCCGTTCGACATTGGCGCGCAGGCTGTCGGCAAAGGCTCGAATGTTCTCCATAGCACGACAGTGTACACCGGAGCCAGAGAATTCCCCATTCCGCATTCCCCATTCCGGCATTAACCTTTGACGGAGATCGCATCTCTATGCTATGGTAAAGTCATTGTTTGCCCGCATAGCTCAGAGGATAGAGCAAGCGCGTCCTAAGCGTTTGGTCGTAGGTTCGACTCCTACTGCGGGCGCCAAGTTTGGAGATCAACATGCCACACCCACTGGTCGAACAATTGCGCTTCGTGCGCAGCGAATTTCGACGTGCCCTGGCCGGCGTGGATGACGCCGACGCCCGCCGGCGCTTCCTGCCCATGAACTGCATCAGTTGGAACATTGGCCACCTGGCCTGGCAAGAACAACGCTACTGGCTGACCGGCGGCGAAAACCGCGTCCTGGCTGGACACCGTGACCACCGCAACTCTCACCGCGCCCGTCATGCTGCCGGGCTGGGGCGTGTCGACGTCCTTTGGCTCGCTCATGCTGCGCGTGATCGACCACTACTGGTATCACATCGGCGAAAGCATGGCGATCCGCCAACTGCTCGGCCATGCCGGCCTGCCCGATTTCGTGGGCGACATCGACGGCGAAGCGCCCTACCGGCCGGAGCAGGGCTAGGCAGCCATGTTGCCCATCACGGACGATTACGCGCTGCCGCTGGAAGAGATCGAATGGGTGGCGGTGCGCGCCCAGGGCGCCGGCGGTCAGAACGTCAACAAAGTCGCGACCACCATCCACCTGCGCTTTGACATCCCGGCTTCCTCGCTGCCCGCCGCATGGAAGGCGCGGCTGCTGCAACTGCGCGACCACCGCATCACCGACGACGGCGTGCTCGTGATCAAGGCGCAGCGCTATCGCAGCCAGGAACGCAACCGTGCAGACGCGCTCGCCCAGTTGCAGGAACTGGTGCAGCGCGTCACCGTCGAACCCAAGAAACGGCGCGCCACCACGCCCACCGCCGCATCCCGCCGCCAGCGCATCGAAGGCAAGAAGCAGCGCGGGCAGATCAAGGCGCTGCGCGGCCCGGTGCGCGATGGGTGAGAAAACGATGCCGCATACGTTCAACCGACTGACCGCTCACGTCCACTGGCTTTCGCCCGACGGTACGACCGACCGCCCAGTCCTCGGCGCGATCAGCGGCGCACACGGTACGCTGATCGTGGACGCCGGCGCCTCGCCCGCCCACGCGCACGCGCTGCAAAAGGCGATCACCGCGGCCAAACTGCCCGCCCCGCGTTACCTGGCGCTGACTCACTGGCACTGGGACCACGTGTTTGGCGGCGCGGCGTGGGACCTGCCCACCTTCGGGCATGTCGAAACGCGGCGGGTGATGGCCCACATGGCCACGCTCGACTGGCGCGACGCCGCGCTGGATGCGCGGGTGGCCGCCGGCGAGGAGATCGCCTTCTGCCGCGACATGATGAAGCTGGAACTGCCGCAACGCCACAACCTGGTGCTGCGCCCGCCCGACATCATCTTCGCCGACCAGGTGACAGTGGATCTTGGCGGCGTCACCTGCCGGCTGCTCCACGTGGGCGGCGACCATGCCGCAGACGCCGTGATTGTCTACATACCGGAAGACGGTGTGGCCTTTCTGAGTGACTGTTACTACCAGAATCTCTACCATGCGCCGCCGTGCTACACCACGGCAAAGCTGCTGCCGCTGCTGGATCGGCTGCTGGCGTTGGACGTTGACCTCTATCTGACGGGACACGGCGATGCGCCGCTCCCGCGGGCGGAATTGGCCGCAGAGGCGACGCTGCTGGCGCAGATCGGGCGCACGGTGGATGCAATTGGCGCAAACCGGCCCGCAGTATTGGCTGCGTTGGCTGGCGAGCTGGCGCAGCCGATCGACGGCGAAATCATCGAGCTGGTCGATGCATTTTGCGCCGGATTGCCGTTCAGTTGAGTGGCCGCGTCGCCGCCACCACCTCGGCGGCGGGCGGCGGCATGATGCTGGGGGCGGCGCCTGCCACCCCGATCGCCGGCGCCACCGGCTCCCCGCCGCCGCAGCAGGTGTCTGTCACCAGCAGCGCGCCGCTTGTGGTGGTCAGCACGTGCGTCTGGCCACCGTAGGCATGGAGCAGATTCTCGGTGGTCATGACGGTTGCCACCGGGCCGAAAGCGACCACATGGCGGTTGAGCAACAGTAGTAGGGGGAAATGCTGCTGCGCCTGCGCCAGGTCATGGGTGGCAAAGAGCACCGTCACCCCGTCCGCTGTGAGTTGGCCGATAATCTCCAGGATGGTGCGCTGGCTGGGCGCATCCAACCCGGTGAGCGGCTCGTCCATCAGCAGGAGTTCGGCGCCCTGAGCCAGCGCCCGCGCCAGCAGCACCCGCTGCTGCTGCCCGCCGGAGAGTTCACCGATGTGGCGTTTGGCCAGGCTCTCCATCCCCACCTGACGCAGTGCGCGCCGCACCGTCACGGCATCGCGGCTGCTCGGCCAGCGAAACAGCCCGATCTGGCGCACGCGGCCCATCATCACCACGTCCCACACGGTGGCCGGGAAGCGCAGGTCGATCCGGCTGCGCTGCGGCACATAGCCCACGCAGACATGCCCGGCCGGGTCGCTGCCGTAAATGCGCACCGCGCCGCGGTCGGGCTTGAGCACACCGGCCACCACGTTGAAGAGCGTGCTCTTGCCCGCGCCGTTCGGCCCGACAATCGCCACACAGTCGCCGCGGCGCAGCAGCAGCGAGACATCGTCCAGCGCCACCGTCTGCTCATAGCGAACCGAGACGCCGGTCAACTCCAGCGACGGTGCATCGGTCTTGTGAGCGGTAATCGGGCGCAGCAGATTGGACACGGACTCTTCTCCCCGAACAAAATTGAGACGAAATATCAATTAGCATCATAGCCAGAACCGCGGGAATGTCAACTGCTGCGCTGCGTGGGGGAAGGGTCAATTTGGCCATTGCATCCCCGCCGCAATCTGTGCTATAGTGCCACGCAGAGCGGCGCGGCGACATCGCCGGACGCC
>JAPKMV010000357.1 GCA_026645635.1 Caldilineaceae bacterium | reverse complement strand
ATGGCCGAACACATCCGGGGAGAGTTGCCGATATGGTTGCACACGTTACCGGCACATTGGCTGATGTCTGCACCTGGGAGAATCTCTATCTGGCCTGGCGCAAGGCGGCGCGGGGCAAGCGCCGCGGGCGCGCCGCGGCGGGGTTCGAGTATCGGCTGGAAGACCATCTGCTCCAGTTGCACGAGGAACTGGCCGGCGGCGCCTATCGCCCCGGCCCCTACCAGAGCTTCACGATCCACGAACCCAAGCGCCGGCTGATCTCGGCGGCGCCGTTCCGCGACCGCGTCGTCCACCACGCGCTCTGCAACGTGATCGAGCCGGCCTTCGAGCGCAGCTTCATCCACCATTCCTACGCCAACCGGGTCGGCAAGGGCACGCACCGCGCGCTGGACCAGTGCCAGGCCTGGGCGCGGCGCCATCCCTACGTGCTGCAGTGCGACATTCGCCAGTTCTTCCCCTCTATCGACCACGCGCTGCTGCGCTGCACCCTCCACCGCCACATCCAGGACGGCGGCATCCGCCGGCTGATCGACCTGATCCTGGCCAGCGGGCGCGGGGTGCTGAGCGAGGAGTACGAGATGGTCTACTTTGCCGACGACGACCTCTTTGCCGCCAACCGTGAGCGTGGGCTGCCCATCGGCAACCTGACGAGCCAGTTCTGGGCCAACTGTTACCTGAATCCCTTCGACCACTTTGTCACCCGTGAACTGGGCTGCACCGCGTATCTGCGCTATGTGGACGATTTTCTCCTTTTCGGCGACAATAAGGCGCAGTTGTGGCAATGGCGCAGCCAAATATTGGAACGGCTCGCCGTCCTGCGCCTGACCATCCATGAAAACGCGGCGGCAGTGAAACCCGTGACCCACGGCATCCCATTTCTCGGCTTTGTCGTCTATCCAACCCATCGCCTGCTCAAACGGCGCAAAGGCATCGCCTATCAACGGCGGTTGCGCGGTCTGCTGGCGGAAGACCGGCGCACTGCGGCCGGTCGCGCGGCCATCGGGCGCTCGCTCCGCGGGTGGATCAACCATGTGCGCTACGGCGACACGTGGGGCCTGCGCCGGGCGGTCGTGAAAGCGGTGCGATTGTGAGGATCGTGCAGCCCGCCGGTTTATGGACGTTCACAAAATAATCCGGAAATCTCGTTGCCGGCGCCGCCTTCGATTCAAATCGAGGCTGACAGCTCAAGTCCACTCAAGTGGACTGGACGAGACCCCCAGTCGGCTTGAGCCGACTTGAGCTATCAGCCGGGAATTCATTCCCAGGCGGTCGTGCGCCAATACCAGTATAATTTCTGCACATCCATCAACCGGCGTCTGGCAGGAGAAACCGGCTGAAGGCCGGTTGGCAGGACGGAGCGATCGCCGGAGTGACAGTGCGTTTCAACGCACTTTGGATGGCAGGCGCCGGTTTCAACCGGCGCTGCATGAGGACGTGAGGGCGGAGCCTGATGGCAATGGACGACAACAGCGAGAATCTGCCGCTGTTCGGCAAAACCTACGATTTTCTGGCGTGGCTGGCGCCGCTCTCCAACAATTTCCCGCGGGCGCATCGCACCACGACCACCAAACGCCTGCTCGATGCGGCCCACAATTTCCTGGAGCGGGCGGTGGACGCCAACAATGTGCGGGGCGCGGCGCGGTTGGCGGCGCTGGACGCGGCCAATGCCGAACTGGACAAGGTGCGTCTCTACTTTCGCCTGGCGCATCACTGGCGCTGGATCAATCCGGGCCAGTACAAACATGGCGCCGCCTATATCGGCGACATCGGCCGGTTGCTGGGAGGCTGGCAGCGGGCAACGAAACGGCAACTCGCCGCGCAGACCGAGGCCGCGCCGGCAGGCGCGCGCAAGGCCGGCGGATGACAGTTGTGGGGGCTGGTTGAGACGTTGCGCGGCGGCTCGTTCGACAACAATGACAGGAACGTCCGCTGTGCCTGCCGGAACAGGAACTCGCCTGACAACATGAACAACAATGTTGGTTTCCGGGTCGTGTCCCACGGCTTTCCGCCTCGTCCAGGGCGCCTGGGCGGGCCAGTATTCTGCGCCGGCTACGGCTTGCGCAGCGCGGAGCGAAAGCCGGCGCAGCCAGTTCCCGTCCGCGTGCGGGGACCCGCGTCCCGCCCGGACGCATAGAGAAGGGGCCTGCTCCCTGCCCGTGTCCGGGTGACCGGCCGGGCTGGAGCAGGCCCACGATGCCAACGATGAGAGGCAGGATCGACAGATGCTTACAGGGCCGCAGATCAAACAGATTCGCGAGGCGCTCTTGAGCGCCTTTGGCAGCCGCGACGAACTGGCGATGTTCGTGCGCGAGGAACTGGACGTGTCGCTGGCGGCCATTGCCGGCGGCGACAACCTGCGCGTGCTCGTCTTTCACCTGGTGCAGTGGGCCGAGAGCACCGGGCGCGTTGCGGAACTGCTTGCCGGCGCTTACAACCAGAACCCCGGCAACCCTGCCCTCAAACAGCTGCGTGTCGCCGCGGCCGGCTGGGGCGACCTGGACGCCGCGGCGCCGTCCACCGCAGCAGGGGGGACGCCGGCTGCGCCGCGACCGGCGCCTTCGCCCACCGCTATCGACATCTTTCTCGCCTACAGCCATCACGACAGCGCCACCATGCGCCGCCTTTACACCGACCTGCGCGGCGCGGGCTGGTCGGTGTGGACCGACGAAGGGCTGGAGCCGGGCACGCCAATCTGGCAGGAGGCGATCCAGGAGGCGCTGCGCCAGGCGCGCTGCCTGGTCGTCGTGCTGTCGCCCCACGCCAGCAAGTCTCATTGGGTCAACAGCGAAATCAGTTACACGCTGAAGTTGGGGCGCCGGATCATCCCGGTGCTGGCCGACGGCGATGACCTCAGTGCGGTGCCGCTGAGCCTGACCAACACCCAGTGGGTGGATGTGCGGGCCGGCTATCGCCAGGCGGTGGAGGGCGAACTGCTGCCCGCGCTGCGCCGCCACCTGGGTGGTGGTCTGCCCGCGCCGGTGCGCTTTGACTGGATCACGATCCCTGACGGTGAATTTCTCATGGGCAGCGACAAGCAGAACGACAGCCTGGCCTGGGATGACGAACTGCCCCAGCACCGGCTGCACCTGCCCGCCTATCGCATCGCGCGCGTGCCGGTGACGGTGGCGCAGTTTGCCGCCTTTGTCGCTGCCACGGGACATAAGACGACCGCCGAAGCACGCGGGTTTGCACGGGTCTGGACCGGCACCAAGTGGGACGACGTGAAGGGCGCCAACTGGCTGCACCCGCGCGGGCCGGACAGCGACGTGGCTGCAAAGCAGGATCACCCCGTGACCTGCATCTCCTGGCATGACGCGCAGGCTTTTTGCGTTTGGGCGACCCGCGTCACCGGTGAAACCGTGGTGCTGCCCAGCGAGGCGGCTTGGGAGAAAGCGGCGCGGGGGACGGACGGGCGCATCTACCCGTGGGGGAATGAGCCGCCGACGGAACATCTGTGCAACTTCGCTGGGAAGGTGGGCGACACGACCGCCGTGGGCAGCTACCCGGCCGGCGCCAGCCCCTATGGCGCGCTGGATATGGCGGGCAACGTGTGGGAATGGACGGCCACAAAATGGGTCGACAACTACAAGAAATACCTACCCGATGACGACCCGGCCGGCGACGCGTCGCGCACGTTGCGCGGCGGCTCGTTCGACTACCTTGTCAGGTTCGTCCGCTGCGCCTGCCGGTTCAGGGACTCGCCTGACGTCATGCTCTTCAATGTTGGTTTCCGGGTGGTGTCCCCCGGCTTTTGAGAACTCAGACCTCTGGAGCCTCTGTCCTCTGATCCTGCTCTGGCGGCTCTGGCAGTTCTCTGGGTCTGGGCGCAGCCCAGCGCCGCCGCAGGCGGCGATCGAATTTTTGGCGAGGGGCGGGTGGCTCGCAGCGACGTGTTGGACGGGACGGCAAATCCGTTGTTGCCACGAATCCGCTGTAGTTTTGTAGTATACTGCCCTCCACGATGCAAGCACTGACCTTTTGGAAGACGGTGGTCATGGACGAGTCGGATCTGCTGGAGCGGCTCCTGGCGCTGCTGGCCGCGCGCGATATCCATTTCTGCGTGATCGGCGGGCAGGCGGTCAACGCCTACGCCGACCCCGTGGTCAGCCTCGATCTTGACCTGGTGGTCGCCGTCGATCAGATCGATGACCTGGTGGCGCTGCTGGCGGAGGAATTCGAGGTCAAGCACTTTCCGCACAGCGTCCATGTCTATGCGCCAGGTTCCGACTTGCGCATCCAACTCCAGACCGACCCGCGCTACACCGATTTCCCCGGCCGTGCGCAGATGCAGCGGGTGCTGGGGCTGGATTTGCCGGTCGCGACGCTGGAAGACACACTCCGCGGCAAAGTCTGGGCTGCGCTCGATCCCGAACGCCGCGCCAGCAAGCGCCAGAAAGACCTGGCCGACATTGCGCGCCTGTTGGAAACCTACCCCGACCTGCGCCCGCTTGTGCCCCCGGCGCTCCTGGCCCGGCTGCTGTAGGAAATCTCACGCCAAGACGCCAAGACGCCAAGAGAGAAATCCTTTGCGCCTTTGCGTCTTGGCGTGACATAAAACTGCTGCCGCCTACGCCCGCCATAGCAATCGGGGCGGCCCACCTTTGACCAGCGTTTGCACCCCATGTTAGCATGAACGCTTGTTGCGCGGGCGGGGGGCGCCGTCACGCTGGAAGCGTGACCTACGGAAAACGGCCTGCGCACGATGGACAGCCAACCCAACCAACCGGAATTTGCGAGTTGCTGTGAGCTTCGATTTTCAACTGCACCAGACTGACGGCGCCGCGCGGCTCAGCACCTTCACGACGCCCCATGGG
>JAPKMV010000356.1 GCA_026645635.1 Caldilineaceae bacterium | reverse complement strand
GAATTTGCCCAGATCGTGCGCGACGGGCTGGTGGTGGATTTTGTCGGCGCGGTGGAGCTGCTGCGACGGCTGAAGCGGCAGGTGGAGCAGCAGTTGGGCGCCGAACTCACGTCCGCCGCCTCGGCCTATCCGCCCGGCGTGCCCCAGGCCGAGGTGCGCGCCACGGCCAACGTACTCTATGCCGCCGGGCTGGAATGCACCGGGCTGATCGACGAGCCGAGTGCGGCCAACCACGTGCTGCAACTGCGCGACGGCGCCATCGTCGACGTGGGCGGCGGCACGACCGGCATTGCTGTGATCGAGCACGGGCAGGTGGTCTACACGGCGGACGAGCCGACGGGCGGCACCCACTTCACGCTGGTGATCGCCGGCGCCAAGAATCTGAGCTTCGAGCAGGCCGAGCGGGTCAAACTCGACCCGGCGCAGCAGCCGCTGCTCTTTCCGGTGGTGCGCCCGGTGATGGAGAAGGTGGCGACGATCACGGCGCGGCACATCGCCGGGCGCCAGGTGGAGCGGCTCTACCTGGTGGGCGGCGCCTGCGCCTTCCCCGGCATGGATCGCGTCATTCAGGAAGTAACCGGCGTGCCGACCTGCCTGCCGGGGAATCCGTTGTTTATTACGCCGTTGGGGATTGCGCTGGAGCATGGGAGATTGAGATATTAAGAGATTAGGAGATTGAGAGATTGGAGATTGGAGATTAGAGATTGGCTCGCGCGGCGGATAATCTCCTAATCCCCCAATCTCCTAATCTCCAATCTCCAATCTCCAGTCTCCCTTTTCACATCCGAGGACCGACTATGGCCGAAAACAAGTTTCAACTTCGCTGTTACTCCTACCTTGACCGGATGCAGCCGCAGTACGCGGCGTTTGTGGGGACGATCACCCAGGGCGACCTGCCGGTGGAGGGGATGGCTTCGCTCTACATCGAGGTGGCGCCGGGCAATGAGGTCTTTCAACTGGTGGACATCGCCGTGAAGTCCACCGAGGCCAAGCCGGGCGCGCAATTGGTGGAGCGCGAGTTCGGCATGTTCGAGGTGCATTCCCGCTCTCAAGCTGAGGTGATCGAAGCTGGGCGCATCGTGCTCGACCGGCTGGGCCTCAAGCCGGAGGATCGGCTCAAGCCGGAGATCGCGTCGGTGCAGGTGATCACCAACGTGGACCCGTACCAGGCGCAGTTGCTCAACCGCTTCCGCCGCGGCAGCATGTTGGTGCCGGGCGAGACGATGCTGGTGCTGGAGTGCGCGCCCGCGGCCTACATCAACTACGCCTGCAACGAGGCCGAGAAAGGCGCCACGATCAAGATTCTGCACGTGTCGTCGGTGGGCCGCTTTGGCCGCATGTGGCTCGCCGGCTCGGAATCGGAAATCCTCGCCGCACGCAACGCGGCGGTGCAGGCGATTGAGGGGTTGGAGGGGAAGTAGGGAGTGGAGATTGGAGATTGGAGATTGGAGACTGGGGGATTGAGAGATTGAGGGATTAAGAGATTAGGAGATTGAGGGGCAAACTCCCAATCGCCCAATCTCCTAATCGCCCAATCTCTAATCTCTAATCTCTAATCTCCAATCTCCAATCTCCCCACTGGAGTAGGGCGATGGCGAAAATCTTCTACACCGAACGCGATATCGAGGATCTCCATGCCCGCGGCGTGACGAGCATCGACGTGCACGACGACGTGGTGCTGACGGACCTGGCGCGGGAGCGGGCGCTCAAGCTGGGCGTGCGCCTGGCGCGGGTGAAGCCGGAGGCGCATCCAGCCGACGCGCCCAACGAAGCGCTGGTGCATCGCGTCAAGGCGGCGGTGCTGGCCGCGCTGGGCGGACGCTGGGTGGAGCCGGAGCTGCTGGATGCGGTGGTGCGCCGCGTGGTCGGGGAGATGTCTCGGTAGTACACGTGCGTGCAGATAAGTGGGTGGGGTTACGTGCTGCGTGTTGCGTGTTACGTGCTACGTGGCGAAACGCAACACGTAACACGTAACACGCAACACGGCGCAGCCTGTCCCGCCGCCGCTACGCCTCTACCCAGTCGAAGGTGCGCGTGACCGCCTTTTTCCACTGGCCGTAGAGCGTGGTGCGCGCCGTCTCATTGGCGCTGGGCGTCCAGGTCTTGTCGATGCCCCAGTTGGCGCGCATCTCGTCGATGTTGCGCCAGAAACCGACCGCCAGCCCCGCGGCGTAGGCCGCACCCAACGCCGTCGTCTCCGCCACCGTGGGCCGCACCACCGGTACGCCCAACACATCGGCCTGAAACTGCATGAGCAAATCGTTGAAGACCATGCCGCCGTCCACCTTGAGCGCGGTCAGTTCCACGCCCGAATCCTGGTGCATGGCGTCGAGCACCTCGCGGGTCTGAAAGGCCGTGGCCTCCAGCGCCGCGCGGGCAATGTGGCCGCGGTTGACGAAGCGGGTCATGCCGGCAATGACGCCGCGGGCGTCGTCGCGCCAGTAGGGCGCATAGAGACCGGAGAAGGCCGGCACGAAGTAGATGCCGCCGTTGTCGTCCACCGTGCGCGCCAGCGGCTCGATGTCCGCCGAACTGTCGATGAGGCGCAGGTTGTCGCGCAGCCACTGCACCAACGCGCCGGCAATGGCAATCGAACCTTCCAGCGCGTAGACCGCCGGCGCGTCGCCAAACTGATAACAGGTCGTGGTGAGCAGTCCGTGCTGCGACGGTACGATCTCATGGCCGGTGTTGAGAATCATAAAGCAGCCGGTGCCGTAGGTGTTCTTCGCCTCGCCGGGGCTGAAGCACGCCTGGCCCACCGTCGCCGCCTGCTGGTCGCCCAAATCGCCGCAGACCGGAATGCTGCCGAGAAATGGGCCATTGTCGGCGGTGTAGCCGTAGATGCGCGGGTCGCTCGACGGGCGAATTGTGGGCAGCATCGCCGGGGGAATGCCCATCGCGTCCAGGATTTCGTTGTCCCAGCGCAAGGTTGCCAGGTCCATCAGCATCGTGCGCGAGGCATTGGTGATGTCGGTCACATGGGCGCCGCTGCGCACGCCGCCGGTGAGGTTCCAGATCAGCCAGGTGTCCATGTTGCCGAAGAGGGCGTCCCCGCGCTCGGCGTCGGCGCGCAGACCGGGCACGTTGTCGAGCAGCCAGCGCAACTTCGGGCCGGAGAAGTAGGTCGCCAGCGGCAGCCCGACGCGAGCGCGGAAGCGGTCGCGCCCGCCCTCCTGTGCCAGTTCGGCGCAGATGCGATCGGTGCGCGTGTCCTGCCAGACCACGGCATTGTAGTAGGGTTTGCCGGTGCGCCGGTTCCAGGCGAGGGTCGTTTCTCGCTGATTGGTGATGCCCACGGCGGCGATGTCCTGCGCGGCCGCGCCCGCCTTGTAGAGCGCTGCGCGAATCACGCTTTGCGTGCGCTCCCAGATCTCCAGCGCATCATGTTCCACCCAGCCCGGGCGCGGGTAGATCTGTTGGTGCTCCAGTTGATGCACGCCGGCCACCTCGCCGCGATGGTTGAACAACATGCAGCGCGTGCTCGTGGTGCCCTGGTCGATTGCGGCGACAAAGCGGGTCATGGTGATCGTTCCTTTCTGCGTGGTGCGTGTTACATGTTGCGTGGTCGCTACAACTGTTGTGCGCGCTTCAGGATTCAATCAGCGTCTCGGCGGCGGCTTGCACCATCATCCATGCCGACGTGGCGCCGGGATCCTGGTGCCCTACGCTGCGCGGGCCAAGATAGCTGGCGCGGCCTTTGGTGGCCTGCATCTCCACGGTGGCGCTCATCCCAGCTTTGGCGGCTGCCGCGGCGGCAGTTAATGCGCCAGCCAATGACGCGCCCGATGCCAACGTCGTGCGCAGCGACTCCATCGCCGGCAGCAGCGCATCGACCATGGTCTTCTCGCCCGGGCGTGCGCTGCCCCGCTGCTGAATGCCGGCGATGCCCGCCTCCAGCCCGGCGACGAATTCATCCACCGTCAACGCATCCTTGCCACTGGCGCCCTGCGCCATACGCAGAAAGAGCGTGCCATAGAGCGGGCCGCTGGCGCCGCCCACCTTGGAAAGGAGCGTCATGCCGATGCCTTTGAGCAGCGCGCTCAAGTCCTGTTGCGCCAGTTCCGGCAGGCGTAGCACGACCTCGCCAAAGCCCCGTTCCATGTTGATGCCGTGGTCGGCGTCGCCGATGGCTGCGTCCAGTTCGGTCAGCATCTCCTTGGCCGCGGCCACGCGCTCGGCGTAGATCTGCATCCAGCGTACAATCTGTTCCTTCGTTACCAGTTCACTCATGACTGTGACTATCCTTTTCAGGCGTTGCGTGGAACTCCTCTTTTTCCCCTCTGTGAGCCTCTGCGTCTCCGCGCCTCTGCGTCACAGGGATCTTTACAATCAGCTCCTATCGACCGCAGGTGTGGATCGGCGCCCCTCGCCCCTCGCCCCTCACCAATGCAGCGCCGCCGTGTGCACCGGCGCGTCCCACAGCCGCAGCAACTCCTCGTCGGCGCGCAGCAGCGTGAGCGAACAGCCGGCCATCTCCAGCGAGGTGATGTAGTTGCCGACCAGACTGCGGGCAACGGTGATGCCGTGCGCGTCGCAGATCGCCGCCAGCCGCCGATAGACGATGTACAGTTCGACCAGCGGCGTGCCGCCCATGCCATTGACCAGGACGATAGCCTCATCGCCGCGGCGGAAGGGCAGATCCGCCAGAATCGTCTCGGCGAGCAAGTCGGTGATGACGTCGGCGTCCTGCAAGGGGCGGCGCTCGCGGCCCGGCTCGCCGTGGATGCCGACGCCGAGTTCCATCTCGTCCTCGCCCAGGGCGAAGGTGGGGCGCCCCACCGCCGGCACGGTGCATGACGTGAGCGCCATGCCCATGCTC
>JAPKMV010000355.1 GCA_026645635.1 Caldilineaceae bacterium | reverse complement strand
CCCTCACTCAGGTCCACCCACTTCTGCGCACAGGTCTCGAAGCGCGCCCAGTCCCAACTGGTGTTGCGATGGGTGGGCCGCTCGGTGTTACCCCACTGAATCTCGTAGGTGGCGGCCGGGGTGAAGACATCCACCGGGAAGGCCACCTTGAGGAAGATGTGGCGGTCCTGCCAGTCGATGTCGGTCGTCACGTCGATCTGCGCGCGGTTGTGCGCCAGGGCGATGCGCTGCACATAGCTGCTGTGGAGGATGCGCCGGCGAATCTCCACTGCGGCGTGCAGTGGGCCGTCTTCCACCACGGTGATCGACTCCGCCGGCTCGGCCAGCCAGCACTTGTCGCCCAGGTAGATGTCCACATCCCACGCGTCCCAGTTGAGCGGGCGATCCTCGAAGGCCTGGAACTGGTTGGCGATGGCGCCGGCGGGCAGCACCTCGCGACCGTTCACCTTGTCGTAGATGCGCGTGATGTCGCCCGCCGCGTTCAACTCGACGCGCACCAGGTCATTTTCCAACAGGTCCGGCGCCACGCGCAGCCCGGTGGGTTGGGCGGCAGTGCTTGCGCCGTCATCCATCGTCAGCGCCGTGACTGAATAGGGCGCCAGCTCGCCCGCGTCGATCCAGAGGCCGTCGGCGGTGGCCTGGGTGGCGACGGGCTGCCCATCCCGCGCCAGGGACAGGTTGCCCGCGCCCGGCAGGAAGGCAAGCTCGCGGCGCGCATAGCTGCCCGGGTTGGCGATGATCACCGCCGCCCCTGCGGGCGCCAGGGCCGTCAGCGCGTCGTCGATGACTTCCTGCGCCATGTCGCGCACCGCCGCGTACTGTTCCTGCGACTCCACGTAGACCGGCCCGATGCTGCTGCCGGGGATGATGTCATGGAACTGGTTGAGGCAGACGAGTTCCCAGGCTTTGTTGAGCGCAGCCTGCGGATATGCGTAGTTACCCGTCAGGTTGGCCAGCGTCGCCAGGAATTCGGCGTCGTGGAGCAGGAACTCGCTCTTGCGGTTGGCGCGCTTGTTGCGGCTCTGCGTGGTGTAGGTGCCGCGGTGCAGTTCCAGGTACAGTTCGCCGTTCCAGGTGGGCAGGCTGGCGCCGGACTCCGCCTCCAGCGTCTGGTAGAACTCCTTGACCGAGCCGTTGCGCATCTGCGGCAGCGCCGGGAAGTTGCGCATGGCCTCGATATTCTCCAGCATCTCCCGCGTCGGGCCACCGCCGCCGTCGCCGTAACCGAAGGCCATGAGCAGCGTCTGCTGGTGCTCCTTTTGCAGGAAGTTGGTCCAGGTGCCCAGGTTTTGCGCGGGCGTGGCCATCGCATTGTAGGTGCTGGCATAGGCGCCGAAATCGGGCGTGGTGCTGAAGTGGGTGAGCACCTTGGTGCCGTCCAGCCCTTGCCACCAGAAGGAGTCGTAGGGCAGGCGATTGTACTGGCTCCAGCCGATCTTGATCGTGAAGAAATACTCCAGCCCGGCCTCGCGGATCAACTGCGGCAAGTTCCAGGCATAGCCGAAAACGTCGGGCAACCAGAGCACCGGCGATTCCGCCTCCGCGCCGAAGTGCTGGCGGAAGAAATTGCGCCCGAGCAGGAACTGGCGCGCCAGCGACTCGGAGCCGCTCAGGTTGCAGTCCGCCTCGACCCACATGCCGCCGATGGGTTCCCAGCGCCCTTCCTGGATGCGCGCCTTGATCGCCTCGAAGAGGGCGGGGTAGTCCTGGCGCACGTAGTCATAGACCTGCGGCTGGCTCTGGGTGAAGTGATAGTTGGGGAACTGCTCCATCAGCCGCATGACGGTGTGGAAGGTGCGCCCGGCCTTGCGCCGGGTCTGGCCGAGGGTCCACAGCCAGGCCACGTCGATGTGGGCGTGGCCCGTGCCGATCACCTCGACCCCAAGCGCCGGGCCGGCCGCGGCGATGCCGGCGGCCAGCGCCTGATGCGCAGCAGGCACGCTGGCGTAGAAACCGTCGCCAAACGGCTCGCGCGTGTCCAGCACTTTGAAGGCAGCATCGAGCGCGTTGAGCAGCGCGCCCTTGGCCGGTTCGTTGTCGTCGATGATCTGGGCCGTCTCCAGCGCGACCCGCGCCAGCACCAGAAAATCGCGCGTGGGCTGATCCACCTCGACCACGAAACACTCGCGCATGTAGAGCGCCGCCTGGTTGGGGATCACCGCGTCGCCGAAGAGACCCGTCCAGCCGCGCAGGTCGAGTGCGTGCGGCTGTCCGTCGCACCAGCGGCGGTCCAGGCGGATCTCCTGGTGGTGGCGGTCGCCCGCAGCGTAGGGCGTCCCGTCGATGTAGGCCAGCGTCTCCGGGTGGCTGAAGTCGCCGGCTTCGCCCAGGGGCAGATAGAGCGCAACCTGCGCGCCGGCATCCCAGCCTTCTGGCACTGTGAAGGTGGTATGCAGCATGAAATTGGTGAAGCGGCTGCCCCAGTAGGCCGGCGGCTGGATGGTCGCCCACGCCGCCCGGTCTACGTCCGCGCCGATGGGCGGCGGCGTCATGGGATCCGGGAGCGTCTGGTAGAGAAAGGCCGGCAGCGGCGCTTTTTGGCGATAGACCAGTTGCGCGCCTTCGAGCAGGCGCAGGCGGCTGGCAATCTTGTCGGCTGTCCAATAAGTCTTGTGGTACACGAATTCCTCCTGGCTAATGGCTCTGAACAGATTGAGTACGATTCACATTGGTCACGAATTGCACGAATTTTGACGAATTTGTACGAATATTCGTCTTCAATTCGTTGAAATTCGTGTAATTCGTGACGAAAGAGCTTCCAAATTGCGGATGACGAACGATATGTGGGCGGGCTATGGCGACATAGGCAGCGTCGCCCCCTCCAGGTTTGCGCCGTCGAGCAGCGCGCCATCCAGGATTGCATCTTTGAGATTGGCGTGTTGCAGGTCCGCACCGGTCAGGTTTGCGCCCGACAGGTCGCTGTTGCGCAGATCCGCCCCTGCCAGGTTCGCCGCGGTGAAATCGACGCCGGCGAAATCGTTCCAAGCGAGGAAGGCGTCGCGCAGGTCACGCCCCGCGCCGCCGTTGTTCACCAGGTCGAAGGCCAGCCGCTGATAGTCTGACATCTGTGTCGTATCATCTACCAACGCACTGCGCAAATCAGCCAGGCGCAGATCCGTTTGGGTGAGTGTTGCGCCGCGCAGATCCGCGCCGGCCAACGACCCCTCCTGGATGCTGGCGTCGGTCAGATCGGCCCCGCGCAGGTCGGCGCCGGCCAGCGTGGCGAAGCGCAGATCTGCCGCGGCCAACTGTGCGCCGGCCAGGTGCGCGCCGGTGAGGTCGGCCCTGCGCAGATACGTGCCGGCGAGATAGGCGTGATCCAGGTCCGCGCCGGCCAGATCGCGCCCGGCGGCAATCCGGTTGATGATCTCCCACGCCTGGCGCCACTTCGGCGCGATCTGCGTCGTGGCGTCGATCTGGCTCTGCTGCAGGCGCGCCAGGTCGAGCCGGGCCTCGGTCAGGTCGGCGCCGGAGAGATCGGCTTCCGTCAAGTTGGCGCGGCTGAGGTCGGCGCCAGCCAGGTTGACCCCGCGCAGATTCGCCGCGCGCAGGTCGGCGCCGGCCAGCAGCGGGGCGACGGGGGCCGTGTTCACCAATTCCCAGGCGCGGCGCCAGCGCGCGTCCAGGCGTGTCGTCGCGTCGATGAGCGCGCCATGGAAGTCGGCCTGGGCAAGGTCGGCCGCGGTCAGATCCGCGGCGCTGAAATTGGCGCCGGCAAGCCGGGCGCCGCGCAGCCGAGCGCCCCCCAGGTCCGCGCCGGAAAAGTCGGCGCCGGTCAGGTCTGCCGCGTTGAGGCTGGCGCCCACCAGGTTGCTGCCGGCCAGGTGTGCGCCGGTGAGGTCGGCGCCGGCCAGGTTGGCAAAGTAGAGATCGGCGCGGCTGAAATCTGTTCCGCGCAGGTTGGCGCGGGAGAGTTGCGCCGCGCGCAGATCGGCGTTGCGCCAATCCTGCCCGGCCAGGTCCGCGGCGGTGAAGTCGTGTTCGCGGCAGGCGGGCGGGCAGTTCTCCCAGAGCGTGCGCCCGACCAGGCCGTAGAAGAAGACCGCCACCAGGACTACCAACGGCACGCCGACGGCCAGGAGCAGGTAGAGACGTTCACGGCGGGCGCGATCGCCGGCATGTCCGCGCTCAAGCATGGCGGCTCCGGGGAGGTCGCTGCACCCGTTTGCAGAAAGGCGCGGGTTCAGGCATACTGCACACGGTATTTTCTGCACCCATTTCACAACCAAAACTCAGGAGAATAAGATGTCCAGGCGCCTCAAGGTGGCCGTGATCGGCACCGGCGGTATTTCGCGTTGGCACATGCCCGGCTGGGAAGCATCGGAGCACGCCGAAGTCGTGGCCGGCTCCGATGTCAATCGTAAGACATTGGAAGATTGGGGGAAGACGTTTGGCGTCACGCATCTGGTGGACGATTGGACCGACCTGCTGCGTGACCCGGAGATCGACATTATCGACATCTGCACGCCGAACATGCTGCACGCCCAACAGGCGATCGCTGCGCTGGACGCGGGCAAGCATGTCATCTGCGAGAAGCCCCTTGCGCCGACGCCGGCTGAGGTGCGCGAGATGATCGCTGCGCGCGACCGTTCGGGCAAGCAGTTGATGACGGCTCAGCACTTCCGCTTCAAGGGCAGCTCGCGGGCGCTCAAGCGGGAGATCGAAGGGGGCGCGCTGGGGACGATCTACCATGCGCGCAGTTGGATGCTGCGCCGCAACGGCCTGATCCCGACGCCCACTTTTGTGCGCCGGGCGCTGAGCGGCGGTGGCCCCGGCATCGACATCGGCATCCACATCCTCGACCTGACGCTCTGGATGATGGGCAACCCGCGGCCG
>JAPKMV010000354.1 GCA_026645635.1 Caldilineaceae bacterium | reverse complement strand
CGCTACCCCTTCCGCTTCGAGCAGCCCGGCGCCGGCGTGCCCGGCATCAGCATGGCGCGCGAAGAACTGCTCTACCGCACCGCGCCCACACGCGCCCTGGCCGGCAGCGGAGAAGTCATCGACACCGCCGAAGAGTTCGTCAACGCCGAACCGGACTGGCTCTATGAAGCATCCGACTTCCAATGGCGCATCGAGGACATCAACCAGGCGCAGAATGCGCTGCGCGAACGGCTGAAGCCGCACAGCAGGACCTGACCACCCTGGGCATCACGCCGGAGCAGGTCAGGCGGCTCCAGGCCCTGGGCATCACCGACTACGGCAGCCTGCTGGCTGCACCCGACGACCAGGCCGGAGCCATCGGCGCCATCCTGCAGTATGACGAGGCCAAAGTCGATGCGCTCAAGCGGCAGGCCGGCGCGCAGATGCGGGCCATTCAGGCACAAATGGAGAGCGAAGAAGCAGAGCAGGAGGCAAAGCCAGGGGCAGAACCAGCCGCTGGCGCCGGCGCATCCGCACCCTACCTCGAACAGGCGGCAGCTTTCCTGGGCGTCGCCCCCGCGGAACTTGCCGGCCTTGCGCCCGGCAAGATCAAGGAGAAGGTGGACGACCGCGCCTCACTCTACAGCCAGAAGCCGATGGGCGGCGGGGAGCAGGACGCCGCCCTCCGTCAGTTCACCCGGCAGTACGACATGGGAATCAACTCCCTCGACGTGGTGGCCGCCCGCACCGCTGCCGTCACCGACCGCAGCCAGGCCATTCGCAGCGACCAACCCACCGCCCAGCGGTCCCCCACCCTTGCCGGCGCCGGGGCTGTTGACCTGCGAGAGATCGAGACGATGGTGCGCCAGATCGTCGGCGACCTGGAGCCGCGCTTTGCCAGCCGCATCTACCGCCAACTGGAACAGAGCCTCTACGCCTGATCTCGAAAATTCAGTCGCGAAAAATCCTGAAAGTCATGTCACAATGAGACAAAAGCACATTTGTTCTAATCCAGGAGGAGACCCGTGGACCCGCAACAACCACCAGGCACATTGCCCCAATTCCGCATCCATACCGACCCAGAGCGCCTGCGCGCCGAACTCTCTGAGCTGCGCCAGGATGTGACGCGACTGCTCGCGACCATTCAGGAGCAGAATCGGCGCCTGGCCGTGCTGGAAACGCGCGCCGGCATCGCCGCTGTGCTGGACGCAGCAGAGGCGCCTGGGGCGGCACTTCAATCTGCCCCGGCGGAAACAGTCTCGCGCTGGACGCAGGCGCGCATCCGCGGCAACGGCCATGCACCAGGGGAAGACTGAGAGCCGAGTTCTTTCCGGAAGAAGCAGCAGCCACAGGAGAGTCATCATGACAGGCAGCCGTCCCTACACCCTGGTCATCTACGCAGTCCTCTTCGAGGAGGACGGAGATGATCCCGCCAACCAGACGGATGTGCAGTACGAGGAGCAGATCAAGGTCACGGCACAGCTCGACGATCTACTGGCGCTGCTCAACCACAACGCAACCGCCCAGACCATCCGGCAGATGGCCTTGCGCACTGTTCAGGCGGTGCGCCGCCAGGAGATCCTGGAGCAACCATGAACAAACCAATCTGGACCATCGACCGGACGCCCGACGCTGAATGGGCTGTCGAGTCCGTACGCCATCTCTCCGGCGCCGAGAACCAGGGCCGGCGGCACATCTTCGTGGACGCTCTGGGGCCAGACGGCGCAGACCTGCGCAGTGCAGGGCTGCGCGTGGCCTACGGCTGGGACGGCATGGGCGAGGACGAAACCCCGCCCCCGGTGCCCATCGACAAGCCGGCCGGCGAGTTTGGCTGCCACATCCCCATCTTTCCGGGCGCGGTCATGCATGTATCCATGCACGGCGCGCGCAGCGACGCCGTGCATGGGCTGCACACCTCTTTCACGGACGAAGAAGGCGAGGACGGCAACAGCTTCGGCTGCCACTCCTTTCATGTCGTCTTTCGCCAGGCGCCGCCCGCCCAGGCCAGCCTGGAACCGCCCAAGCCGAAAGTCAGCCGCAGGGCCGCCGCGCCGCCGGCCAGCGTAGCGGAACCAGGAGCAGCAGCCGGCGCCGTCAGCATGCTGCCGCCCGTCGGTCCTGTCTGGGCGTATCGGCCGCAACTTGCAGGCGGCGCCGGGCCAAGCCACACCACGACATTCGGCAATGGACTGAGTGCGCAGATCGTCGAAACGGGAAACGTCCTCTACCTGGCCTCCATCACGCTCCCCAGCGGCGAACGCATCGGCCAGACGCGGTTTTTCCACAGCCTGGAAGGCGCCATGATCTGGGCAGAAAGCCAGGCGCACGAAGCGGTCGGCGCCCTATAGAGACCGTTTGAAAAGCCATCTGACTTGACGCGGAGGCGCTGAGATGCCGAGAAACGCAGAGAATACGCTCTGCATCTTTGCGTTCAAAACGCCCTTTTCCAGGCCCTGAATCATGGCCATCCAACTCTGCGGGCACACCATGCCCGCCAGCATGTCCAGCCGGGCGAGCAACTACGTGTTCACGCCGGCTGAAATCATCGGGCGCAACGGCGAGGGCGACGCCATCGAGGGCGCAGCCGGCGCCAGCGTGGTCTGGGAATGGGCGCACCTCGACGCCCAGGAGTGGGACTACCTCTACACCACCGTGCTGGGCGGCGCCCCCTCGGTGCGTTCAAACGTGACCGGCAGCACCGTCGTCTACGACAACCAGCGCCAGGAAAAGGGCTTCGATCACGCCATTGTGCATCGCCCCCAATACAAAATCCTGACAGGGGGTGACTATCAGCAAGTCACCCTGCTCATCGACCAACTGCGATAAGGAGAACAGCAGACAATGTCAATCATGGATATGCAGCCAACCCTCAAACTTGACATCGAAATCCCACGGCGCCGCATTGGTGCGTACTTGCAGGCGCAAGAGCAGGAGATCCAAGCAGCAGTTCAGACCGCCTTCGACAATGCGCTCGCCAACTACGACTACGCCGGCCAGGTAAGCAATGCCCTCAATGCTGAATTGAAAAACGCCATCCAAAGAGCAGTCAACGAATGGCTGTCCTCACAGCCGGCCAAGACGGCGATCCACGCAGTTGTCGCCGCACGGCTGCAAGCTGCCATCGACAATCTCCAGGAGGAACTGTGAGCCAGCAGCCACCGATCCCCAATCCCGATGACTGGGCGCGCCTCTGGCCGTCCATGCCGCCGCCAGCAGATCCACAAACACCATCCTTTCCTTACACAGGATCCGACGGAAATCTGTACGACGACGAACGCGACGCGCGAGCGACCTTCGACGTGCCCCCTGGCCGCCCGGCAGGATGGATGTTGAGCTATTCCATGTTCGAGCCGCCGCACTACCTCTTCGTCGGGCCAATGCAGGACGAGCAAGATCCGCCATGACGCCCAAACGACTGCCCAGAGCGCAGCGCCGCGTGCTGCACCAGGTCGCCAGGGCCAGCAATGCCGGCGTCACCTGGTGGAAGTACGCCCGCTACTGGCACGATTTCGCAATCCTGCACAAGCTGGCGCGCCGCGGCTTCATCGTGCGCGCAGTGCGCCGGCAAGGAAACGGATGGGAGATCCTGGACTGCCTGACCCCCAAAGGCTGGGCCAGCAGCATTCCCCCCGCCACCTCAAGTATTGGCGGCGCCTGAAACGCCCCCTCATCGCACCCCCGCCTTCGACCACCCCCCGCATGCCTGCACCAAGGAACACCGCAATGAACGTCATCATGGGCAGAAGACCCGACGGGACCTACAAAGAAATCGCCGTCAACGACGACGGCGAGCTGCGCATCGAGAGTGACCTGAGCGTCACCGTGGGCGACGGGTTGTCCGTTGCGGTGACGGCGCTGCCTCCGCTGCCGGCGGGCGGCAACACCATCGGTCGCGTGGATATCGTCACCCTGCCCCCGATCACCGGCGTCGTGACGGCAAACCCGCCCGCACAGGCCATCACCCGCCTGCGCATCTCCATAAGCACCAGCGGCGACACCGTGCTCATTGCAGCGCCGGAGGGCGCGCTCTGCATCTACTACGAGCTGCTGAAGTTCCAAAACAACAGCGATGCCGCCATTACTGCGCTGGTCAAGTTCGGAGCCGGCGACACGAACTACGACCCCACCTATATGAAGGAAAGAGGCGACGGCTACATCGACGCCCCGCCGCGCGGCTACGTCAAGCTGCCCCCCGCCACGGCCCTGATCATCAACCTCGACGTAACCGGAAAAGAACTCATCGGCCACATGCGCTACTGGATTGCGGAATAGGAGAGCCACCCATGACACTCAGAGAACTGATCACCCAGCACGCCGCCCCCGGTGATACCTACGAGCAGATTGCAGCGAAGTTGAACGCGCCGACGATCGTAGTCAACCCACGCGCCGGTGAAATCGAAACGACAACCGTCCCAACACCGATCACAATGGACGACATCACTGCCATCGTGCCGCCAGAGGAAGCGGCAATCATCTACGTCAAGGCCCCTGGCCTGATCACTAACATGCAGCAGGCGATTGACGCTGACAACCGCGGTTGGCTGGCCTATCTGCTGCAAACAGCAACCAGCCCGGAAATCGGCGCGCTGAGCAGCGGCACAGTTGCGGCATTGACCGAACTGCTGCAAGCAACCACCACGACCACGGAGACGCAACCGGCCACACTCGCAGGGCCATCGCTGGCACAAGCGGCCGGCTGCGGCTGCGTCACCAGCACGATGGTGCAGGGGGCGCTGAATTGATCCTCGGAAACCGCAACGTGCCCCGTTTTACCCAGAAGCGACGACAAAACAGCCGAACCGCCAAATGGTGCGCAGTCACTTCGGGCGCACACAACTACTCCATCAACCTGACAATCACAGCGCCAATTGA
>JAPKMV010000353.1 GCA_026645635.1 Caldilineaceae bacterium | reverse complement strand
CGCCTGGCGCGCCGGCAGCCGCGGCGGCCTTCGGCTTCGCCCAGCCCAAGGCGGCATCCAGCAAGCGGTTGATCTTGGATTCTTCGCTCATAGTTGCTCCAATCGACCGCGGATTCGGCGGATGAGGCGGATTAACGCGGATTATCCTAAAGTCATCCGCGAAAATCCGCCTCATCCGCCAAACCCGCGGTCTATTCCTCTCCGTCGCCCTAACTATTCGGCAGTTCCTGCGGCGCCATGACAAACGCGTATTCGTAGAAAAACAGCCCGGCCACGGCGCACAGCCCGGCGACCGCCCCGGCCAGGGGCAGCAGCACCGGCGCCAGGAAACCGATCGCCACCAACGCCAGCGGCGCCAGGTGGCCGAGCAGGATGCCCCCCTGCCAGAAGTGGCGGCGATAGCGGCCGTGACTGATCTCATGCGCAGCGCGGGCAGCCAGTTCGCTGGCATGGGGCATGCTGAACTCCCCCACCAGCGTGACAAAGAGATCCACCAGCAGCGCCAGCACAAAAAGCAGCAGCGTAAAGTTGGTCAGCGCTTCCGGCATCGGCAGCGCAAGGTCGAGGAGGAGCAGCACGCCGCTGCCCGCCATCAGCGCCTGCACCACCAGGTGGAAGGGGAGCAGCGGGCTTTGCCAGAGGTCGCGCCCCTCGGCCTGGCCAAAGAGGAAGGCCGTGTAGACCGCCACGCCGATGGCCAGCGCCAGCCCAATCCACAGGAAAAGCGGGCGCAGGAACGCAGCCACCCCGCTTGCGACAAAGCCAAAGTGCGCGGCAGCCTCCAGCAGCCACCAGATGCCGGCCACCACGGAGAAGCCGATCAGCAGGAATGCGCCCCGGGTCAGCCAACTGCGCCACTGCGGACGATAGAGGATCGAGAGGAAACGTTCGGGCCGGTCGAGATCATAGACCAGCAGCGCCGTGGTCGCACCGGTGAAGAGCAGCGCCGTGAAGCCCGCGACCAGCGCCGTCAAGCTGTCGAAGCTGGCAATCGCCAGGCCGAAGGCCAGGGCCAGCACCATGAACATGCCTGCGCCGATGCCCTTGGTCAGCAGGTAAGCGGGCACCGGCCAATGCCAGGGGATCTTATGCTGGGCGTTGTAGCTCACCTGCACCATCTGCTCCGCCATGCGCCCGCCGCCGATCTGGATCGGCCCGCGCCAGGGGTCGCCCTGCGTGTGTGGAGCGCGGATGGCAACGCCCGACTTCGCCTTCTGGATTGCCGGCGGCGGCGCAACCGGCGTGTCATCTCTGAGCGGCGCGGCGTGGAGCGGGATCACGTCGGCCCACAGGAAGGTGTCGGGCGTGCGCTCTGTCGCCGTGGGATGGAGCACGAAGTCATTACCGTCGATGTAGAAGAGCTTGGGCGCGGTGCCCTGCTCCGGCTTGCGCACCGTCACGTCGTGGACGGCCAGCATCCGGCTGATCTCCGAGTTGGGATTGCTCATGTCGCCCGCGATGATGGCGTGCTCCGGGCAGACGACGACGCAGGCCGGCTCCAGCCCCAGTTCCACGCGGTGGGAGCAGAAGTGGCACTTGGCCGCGGTGTGTGTCTCCGGGTCGATGTAGATGGCGTCGTAGGGGCAGCCTGCATACATGCCTTGCAGCCGATGCAGACGCTGGCGTCGAATTCGACGATGCCGTCGGTGCGCTGATACATTGCGGTCACCGGGCAGATGCGCACGCAAGGCGGGTTGGCGCAGTGGTTGCAGCGCGTCACCTGAAAGTGGCGGCGGGTGTCGGGATACTGGCCCGTCTCCACGTATTTGACCCAGGTGCGATAGACGCCCAGGGGCACCTCGTTTTCGCTCTTGCACGCGGTGGAACAGGCGTGACAGCCGATGCACTTGCGGTTGTCGATGATGAAGCCGTAGTTCATGGAATGTTTGACCCTTGGTGCGGGTGCTTGTTAGCGCTGATTGAGGTTGCAAGCAGGCGGCGGCGCCTGTATTTGTTTCGACGCCTTCGCCACGGCCATTATAATCCGATTATGTCCAAAACGCAGCCTGCCACTTTGCCAATGATTTCGACCGCGCTGGCTTTGCTCTACACCGCTGACCGGTTGCTGAAACTGGCCGCGGTGGTCGATTTCTTTGCGCGGCGACCGCCGCCTCCGCCGCCAAGCTGGCCCAGCGTCACGCTGATCCAGCCCATCACCCGCGGCGCGCATGACCTGGCCAACGTGCTGGCCTGCCGCGCCGCGCTCCGCTACGCCGGCCCGGTGCAGCACCTGCTCGTGTGCGACCAGGGCGACGCAGCTACCCAGGCGCGCTGTACAGCCTGGCAGATCGCCCACCCGGCCTTGGACGTGACCATCTTGCTGGTGGACAGCAGCGGCGGCGTCGCCACCAAAGTCGCCAAGATGCAGTGTGCGCTGCCCCACGCCACCGGCGACGTGCTCTGCTTTGTGGACGACGATGTTGCGCTGCGCCCGGCCGCGCTGACGCAGCTTGTGACCAGTCTGCAACCTGCCACCGTCGGGGCGGTCTTTGGGCTGGCCTGCTACACGAATTGGCGCAACGGCCCCTCCAGCCTGATGAGCGGCTTCGTCAACGCCAACGCCCTGCTCAGCTACATCCCGCTGACCTATCTCACCGAACCCTACACGATCACCGGCCACCTCTTCGCCCTGCGCCGCCGCGATTTCGCCGCCGTCGGCGGGCTGGACGGGCTGCACGAAACCGCGCGCATCGACGACGACCACGAGCTGGCGCGCCGGGTGCGCCAGGCCGGGCTGCACTGCGTACAGACGCCGGTCGTCTATGACGTACACAACGATTTCGCCACTTACCTTGACTATGCGAACCAGATGCAGCGTTGGTTTGTCATCCCCAAGCAAACGATGGTTCCCCAACTGGCGCGCCGGGAGCAACTGGTTTCGCTGGCCGGCAGTCTCGGCGCCCTGCTCTTGCCGCTACTGGCGCTGATCGCCCTCGTTAGCCGCACGCGGCGCACACTGGTCAACCTGGCCGGCTGCACCGCGCTCTTTGCCGCAGCCTACGCCCTGTGCGAACGGCGCTGGCTCCGCCGCTCCACGCCCCTCCGCCGCTGGCCCTGGGTGATCGCCGCCGCGTTCCTCGCGCCGCTCCAGGCTCTCGCCGCCCTCGGCGCGGGGGACACCTTCACCTGGCGCGGCGTGCGGTACCGGCTGCATCGGGATGGGAGATTGGAGCGGAAGGAGTAGAGATTGGGAGATTGGAGATTGGGAGATTAGAGATTGGTGGGATGGCCGCAGGTAATTGACAATTTGACAATTGACAATTGTCAATTAGCCATTCCCCCTCCCCTCCGCTACCATTCTCGGCATGAGTGAAAACACCGCGCGCGGCGACGGCCTGGCCCGCTCCGCTGGCATCCTGGCTGCGGGCAATCTGGTCAGCCGCGTGCTGGGGCTGGCGCGCGAGGTGGTGATTGCTGCCCTCTTCGGCGCCACGGGCGAGGTGAGCGCGTTCCGCGTCGCCGCCCAGGTGCCCACCCTGCTCTACGATTTCCTGATCGGCGGCATGTTGAGCGGCGCGTTGGTGCCGGTGCTGAGCGACTACGCCCGCCGCGGGCGCCTGGAATTCAGCCGCGTGGTGTCGTCGGTGCTGGGCGTGGCCGCCGCAGTATTGACGCTGCTGGTGCTGCTGATCGAGGCGACGGCGCCGCAACTGGCCTGGCTGCTGGCCGGCGGCTTCGCCGCGACCGACCCGACGCTGATCACGCTCACCACCCAGTTGATCCGGCTGCTGGCGCCGGTGGTCTGGTTTCTCAGCCTGGGCGGCGTGGCGATGGCGGTGCTCTATGCCCTGCAGCGTTTCACAGCCCCCGCCTTGGCCACCGCCATCTTCAACCTGGGCATCGTCATCGCGGCGCCGCTGCTGGCCCCGCGCATCGGCATCTTCAGCCTGGCGGTCGGTCTGCTCGCCGGCAGCCTGGCGCAGATGGCGCTGATGGGCGGCGATGTCTGGCGCGCCGGCGTGCGCCCCTCGCTGCAAATCGACTGGCGCCATCCGGCCTTGCGCCGCATCGTGCTCCTCTACCTGCCCATCGCCGCCAGCCTGGTGGTCAGCCTCTTCCAGGTTGGGCTGGATCGGCGGCTGGCCAGCGGCGTGGGCGAGTCGAGCATCGCCTGGATGGCCAATGCCACCACCTTGCAGCAGATGCCGCTGGGGCTGATCAGCGTGGCGATCTCGCTGGCCGCGCTGCCCCGGCTCAGCCAGCACTTTGCTGCGCGCGATGACGCCGCATACCGCCAGACGCTGGCGCGCGGACTGCGTCTGCTCTGGCTGCTGATCGCACCGGCGGCGGTGATCCTCTGGCTGCTGGGCGAGCCGATCACGCGCATCCTCTTCCAGCGCGGCGCGTTTACTCCGGCGGACACCCAGGCCGTCGTGGCTGCGCTCAACATCTACCTGATCGGCATGGTGCTGGCCGCGGTGGACTATCCCCTCAACTTCGCCTTCTATGCGCGCAACAACACGCTGCTGCCGGCGCTGGTCGGCATCGCCAGCGTGGGCGTCTATGTCGCGGTGGCGCTGACGCTGGTGGGGCCCCTGGGTTATCTCGGCCTGGTCTGGGCGGACACGGCAAAGCAGGGTGCACACGTGGCGCTGATGCTCATCTTTCTGTGGCGCACGCTGGGGCGGCTCAACGCGGGCACCCGTCGCGGCTACGTGCAGATTGCCCTGGCCGCCGGCGGCATGGCGTTGGTGATGGCCGGCGCGCTGGCGCTCTTTGGCAGCGTCTACGGCGCCGGGTTCGGCCAGGCGCTGCTCTTTGCTGTGCTGGTGGCGACGCCGGGTGTGGCGGTCTATGCGCTGCTACTCTGGCGGCTGCGCGTGCCCGAACTGACGCTGCTCCTCGGCGCGCTG
>JAPKMV010000352.1 GCA_026645635.1 Caldilineaceae bacterium | reverse complement strand
CCCGCCCCTGCCGGCGACAGCGCCCCTGCGGCGGATGCGCCGGCCGCGGCCGCACCCAGCGGCGACAAGCCCACCATCCGCCTCATCGCCAACACCTGGCCCGCCTCGGAGCTGAACGTCCAGGTGGCCGCCAACCTGCTGGAAAGCCAGCTTGGCTACGAAACCGAGATCATCAACCTGGACGAGCAGGCGCAGTGGGACGCGCTGGCCGCGGGCGACGCCGACGCCAGCCTCGAAGTCTGGCCGTCGGGCCACGGCGAACGCATCGCCCAGTACATCGACGAGCAGCAGGTGGTGGAGAACGGCGGCGAGTTGGGCGTCGTCGGCAAGATCGCCTGGTACACGCCCCAGTATGTGGTGGACGCCAACCCTGCGCTGGCCAGCGCCGAAGGCTTCGCCGACCCCGCCGTCGCCAGCCAGTTCGCCACCGCGGAGACGGGCGACAAGGGCACCTTCTTCGCCGGCCCCCTGGGCTGGACGCAGTACGACCAGCAGATCATCGACGCGCTGGGGCTGAACTTCCAGGTCATCAACACCGCGTCGGAGGAGGCGCTGCTGGCGCAGATGTCCTCCAAGTACGCGCGGCAGGAGCCGGTGCTCTTCTACTTCTACGTACCCCACGCCATCTTCACCCAGTATGAACTGACCGAAGTGGCGCTGCCGCCCTGCACCAAGGAAGAGCACGAGGCCAAAGTCGCCGCCAACGCAGTGGACTGCGCCTACCCGGAAGACCGCCTGCTCAAGATCCTGAATCCCAAGCTCAAGGACGCCGCGCCCGACGCCTACACGCTGCTCAGGAACTTCAACTACGGCACCGCCGACCAGACCGAGATGCTCGGCCTGCTGGCCGAAGGCAAGACCGTCCCCGAAGCCGCCCAAGCCTGGATCGACGCCCACGCGGAGACGTGGCAGACGTGGCTACCTTGAACGACTGAGAGGGTGAGAGGGTGAGGCAATTCACCCTCTCACCCCCTCACCCTCTCACCTCATCACCCCCACACCCCCACCGCCCTAGCCACCTGACCAGTTCACAAACTGCTACCCTGACCAGCGCGCGTTCTCCCCACGCGAAGGACGTAATTCTCGCCTTTTTTCAATACACTGTCCGAGTGACATACGACCATTTGGCGCACAGTGGTGTGCGCAGCAACCAACCGTCACGCTGATTTATTTGTTGTTACACATTATGTAAGGAGTGAACCGTTATGTCTGTCGACAAGACCTGGGTCTTCCTCTTCAGCGAACTCGACAAGGTCGAGGCGCTGCCCACGATCAAGGACTGGGAAGACGTCCGCTCGTTCCTGGGCGGCAAGGGCGCCAATCTCTTCGAGATGACCCGCCTGGATCTGCCGGTGCCGCCTGGCTTCACCGTCACCACGGAGGCCTGCAACGCCTACCTGGCCCACAACCATGAGTTCCCGCCCGGCATGTGGGACCAGGAAGTGGCCGCCATGAAGGCCGTGGAAAAGGCCGTAGGCAAGAAGTTCGGCGACCCTGCGAACCCGCTCTTTGTCTCCTGCCGCTCGGGCGCCAAGTTCTCCATGCCCGGCATGATGGACACCGTGCTCAACATCGGCCTGAACGACGAGACCGCCGAGGGCATGATCAAGCTCACCGGCGACGCCCGCTTTGTCTATGACTCCTACCGCCGCCTGGTGCAGATGTTTGGCTCCGTGGTCATGGGCGTGGCCGACGAACCCTTCGAGGAAGTCATCGCCGAGTTCAAGAAGAAGAAGGGCATCCGCCACGACGTGGAACTGGACGCCGAGGATTGGAAGGGCATCGTCGAGCGCTTCAAGGCGCTGGTCAAGGCCTACAAGGGTCAGGAATTCCCCCAGGATCCTTACAAGCAGTTGGAAATGGCCACCCGCGCCGTCTTCAATAGCTGGTTCGGCAAGCGCGCCATCGACTACCGCAACGCCACCAACATCAGCCATGACCTGGGCACCGCGGTCAACATCGTGACCATGGTCTTCGGCAACATGGGCGACACCAGCGCCACCGGCGTGGCCTTCACCCGCAACCCGGTCAACGGCGACGCCGAACTCTACGGCGACTTCCTGATCAACGCGCAGGGCGAAGACGTGGTCGCGGGCATCCGCAACACCATGCCCATCGCGCAGATGAAGGAACTCATGCCCGCCGCGTTCGACGAGTTCATGACCATCGTCACCAAGCTCGAAAACCACTTCCGCGACATGCAGGACGTGGAATTCACCATCGAGCGCAACAAGCTCTGGATGCTCCAGACCCGCAACGGCAAGCGCACCGCCCGCGCCGCCATCAAGATCGCGGTGGACATGGCGAACAGCGGCCTCATCAACAAGAAAGAGGCCATCGGTCGCGTCACGCCCGACCAGGTGGACATGCTGCTCCACCCGCAGTTTAGCGCTGCCACCAAGGCGCAGGCGCGCAAGGAAGGCCGCCTCCTGGTGAGCAAGGCCGTCAACGCCAGCCCCGGCGCCGCTGTGGGCATGGCCGTCTTCGACGCCGACACCGCCGCGGAGTGGGGCAAGGCCGGCAAGGCCGTCATCATGGTGCGCCCGGAGACCAAGCCCGACGACGTGCACGGCATGATCGCGGCCAAGGGCATTCTCACCAGCCGCGGCGGCGCCACCAGCCACGCTGCTGTGGTCGCCCGCCAGTTCGGCACGCCGGCTGTTTGCGGCGCCGAAGAACTGATGATCAACGCCGACGGCCACACCTTCAGCGTCCACCTGGACGACAAGGTCGTCGAAGTGACCGAAGGCGACTGGATCAGCATCGACGGCGGCACCGGCGAAGTCTTCCTCGGCCAGATTGCCACCCAGGAGCCGGACTTCGACCACGAGGTTGAGCTGAAGACCCTGCTCTCCTGGGCCGACGAAGTGCGCACGCTGGGTGTGTGGGCCAACGCCGACTACCCGAAGGATGCCATCCGCGCCCGCCGCTACGGCGCCCAGGGCATCGGCCTCTGCCGCACCGAGCACATGTTCTTCGAGGAAGAGCGCCTGCCCATCGTGCAGGAGATGATCATGGCGACCAGCCGGGCGCGGCGCCAGGTCGCCCTCGACCGGCTGCTGCCGGTGCAGCGCGGCGACTTCGAAGGCATCTTCCGCGCCATGGACGGCCTGCCCGTCATCATTCGTCTGCTCGACCCGCCCCTGCACGAGTTCCTGCCCTCCTACAACGACCTGGTTGCTGACCTGGCTGACCTGAAGCTGCGCCTCCAGCACTTCCACACCCTCAGCGAGATCGACGGCGCCCTGGCGACGGTGCGCCAGAAGGAAGACATCCTCAACCGCGTCAAGGCGCTGAGCGAGTCGAACCCCATGCTGGGTCTGCGCGGCGACCGCCTGAGCATCGTCATGCCGGAGATCACGGAGATGCAGGTGCGCGCCATCCTTGAGGCGGCCATCCACGTCAAAAAGGAAGGCGTGGATGTGCACCCGGAGATCATGGTGCCGCTGGCCGGCCATGTCAACGAGTTGAAGTGGGTCAAGGACATCGTCGACCGCGTGGCGCAGGAAGTCTTCACCGAAAACGGCGGCAGCGTGGACTTCAAGTATGGCTCCATGATCGAGATCCCGCGCGCGGCGTTGACCGCTGACGAACTGGCCACCGTGGCCGAGTTCTACAGCTTCGGCACCAACGACCTGACGCAGACCACCTTCGGCATGAGCCGCGACGACGCCGAATCCAAGTTCCTCATCGAGTACATCGAGCAGGGCGTGCTGCCCGTCAACCCGTTCCAGACGCTGGATCGGGGCGGCGTGGGCAAGCTGGTCAAGATGTCCGTCGATCTGGGCCGCCAGACGCGCCCCGGGATGCACATGGGCATCTGCGGCGAGCACGGTGGCGACCCCAACAGCATCGAGTTTTGCCACATGGTTGGTCTGAATTACGTGAGCTGCAGCCCCTATCGGGTGCCGATCGCTCGGCTCGCCGCTGCTCAGGCCGCCATCAAACACGCGTAAGCGGTTGGTTGTTCTCGGTTTCCTCCTTGTGAACGGGAGCGCCGTTCGTCCGCAGCCGATGCGGGCGACGGCGCTCCTGTCGCGTCCGGCCAAGACGATCCCGCCATCCTTGTCCGGTCGATAAGACCTCAACACAGGCGACGCGCACGCTCCAACATCCTTCCGCCCAGCCACGCCAGATCGAACATTATGTAAATACAAAATGTCTCTACATCATTTGGCGGAGTCGTCCCAAACAAACCGCCCAAAGGTGTGGGCAGAAGTTAGGGCATCCGCCGCGACCAAATAGGAGCATTCAGCCGTATCCTTACGAAGACCTTCAGGTTATCCTGGTAACAGATATTTACATCCAGGTTCTGGGGGTTTGCAATGTTCAGCATCAACAAGCACACACAACTATCGAAGCTCCTCATCGTCGCCATTGTGGTTGCCATTGTTCTTGCGTTGACGCCGCAGGCTGCATTCGCCCAGGTCGCTCCACAGCGCTACATGCTGCAACTCTCCGCTACAGCAGACAGCGTCAGCGTGGCCGAGATGCTCAACGCCAAAGTGGTGGACTTCATCCCGCAGCTTAATGTCCTGATCGTGACGATGGATGAGAGCGGCGTCGGCCGGACGCGCAGCGCCCTGGACAGCGGCCTGATCAACTTCGTCGAGGCAGATGGCATGGTGACAGGCGACCTGGTGGTCACCGACCCGGCCATGCTCGACGCGACGATGACCTACGGCGAGCACATCGTGCAGGCGCCTCAGGCGTGGTCGATTCTGCCGGAAATGCAGCGGGAAGTTATCGTCGCGGTGATTGACACGGGCATCAACGCGGCGCACCCGGAATTCACCGACCGCCTGGTCGCCGGATATGACTACGTGAATTTCGACGAGACGCCGGACGACGACCACG
>JAPKMV010000351.1 GCA_026645635.1 Caldilineaceae bacterium | reverse complement strand
CGCAGTCACCCACGGCATAGTGATAGTCGTTGCCGTCCGCCGCCAGCAGGTCGAACACTTCGGTGACGCCGTCAACGCCCTGTGCCGTGTTATGTAGACTGACTGCGCCGGGCAGCCCACGCGCCGCAGCGATATGCGTCTCCGCCGCTGCTTTTGGCAGCGCCTGCCAGACCACATGCACCGGCGCGCCACTTTGCGGGACGATACGCAGGTAGCCGTCGTACTCTTGATACCGCAGCAACTCACCGTTGGCGCCCTGCGCGCCGCGGTCGATCACCCAGCGGTGGAGGGGCGCAAGCGCGGTGCTGCCGGCCGGGTAGATCTCGAGCACAACCGGAATCTGAACCGTCCCGCGGGCCGCCACCAACACACTGTCCACCGCCGGCGTCACATAGACGCCCTGGGCGTAGTCTTCCATCAAGCGGAAAAAGGAGTCAATGTGCACGCGCTGGTCGACCGCGGCCAGATTGCGGATCGTAAGGGTGCGCGTCACGGCCTGGTAAGCGCTGGCCGGAATGTAACCGAACGACATGCTGCCGCTCCAGGTGAGGGGGGCGGGGTCGGTGCTGTCCCAGGCCAGCAGCGTGGCGGAGAAAGCGGCGCGCGCATCCACCTGGCCACTGCCCATGCGCGTCACCTGCGCCGGGCTGCCGGTCAGATCACCCAGGCGGATGTGCAGGTTGGCGCTGTTCATCAGCAGCGCCTTGAGCGCGTAGGGCGGCAGCGCCGCGCCGTGCACTTGCTTGAGCAGCGCAGCCACACCGGTCGTCAGCGCAGCCGCGCCCGAAGCGCCGCCCAGCACAATGCTGCCGCTGCCCGACCCGGCGCGCGCCGCCGCCGATCGGCCCGGCGCCGCGATGTCTGGTTTGATCTTGCCGTCGTTGCTGCGCGGGCCGCGCGGCGCAGCGGCGGTGACGGTGTAGGCCAGGTTGACCGCATCGGCCGGATCGACGCCGACGACCACGCCGGTGAGGCTGCCCTGCGCCAGCATCAGCGCAGTCGGCTGGTCGATTACAAACACAGGAATGGCAACCGGCCCGGCGCCGTTGCTGGCAAAGGGTTCACCCGGGCCTACCAGACCGATCAGCGCCAGGTGTGCGCCCGCGGCCGCCGCGTTGCTCGCTTTGACCTGCATGTCACAACCGCCGCGATCCATCAGCACGACTTTGCCCGTCAAATCCGGGAAAGGGTTTACGTCAGGCAGCAGCGCGCCGCTGTCGTCCAGCGCACAGCCGCGCCGTTCGTCCGCGGTCTGGCCATAGTAGAGGGGACCCACCAGCCGTGCGCCGCCCGGCGCCGCGGACCACAGTTGATGCACGGCGTTGTAAATCTTCCCTGTAAATGAGGAAAACGCGTAGAAGAGGGGATAGCGCATGGCTGCGGGCGCGGCGGTTTCGGCCACGCTGAGCGGCCCATCACCCGTGGCAGGGCTGCCCACGATGAACGGCTTGTCGCCGCCGTTGCCCGCCGCTGCGACGACGAGCATGCCCAGGTTGGTGGCCACGTTGGCGAAATGAGTGAGGCTGTCCTCCGGCTGGCCGTAATTGACGCTCAGCGACAGGTTGACGATATCCGCCGGGTCGCGGGTGGCGGGGAAATTGTCTGCACGCCGCGACCACCGTCGCGCACACCTTGTAGCTGTAGAGGTCGGCGGCCGGTGCAGCGCCCGCGCCCTGCGCTGGATAGGCGCCGTCTTCGTTCACGCCGGCGGGATAGCCGAGGCCGCCGACGATGCTCGCCACGGCGCTGCCGTGGCCGTTGCGGTCAATCGGGTTCGCATCGGGCAGGAGCGGGTCACCGGCTGTGCGCCACGCTTCGCCCACGTAGTCATAACCGCCCTTGACGCGCGGCGCGTGCGGGCCAAAGTAGGCCGTGTCTGCCGGCTGCGTGTAGGCGCAGGCAGGGTTGCTGGCCGCAGCCGGGTCGCAGGCCGGGTCGGCGCCGTAGTAGGCGGCTGTCCACGCTGCGGCGACGCCCGGCCCGCCGAAGGCCAGGTGGGTGAAATCGACGCCGGAATCCAGGATCGCCACCTTGACGCCAGCGCCGCTGACGCCGAGACCGTGGAGAAAGCCGGCGCCGACAAAGGGCACGCTCTCGGCCAGGTTCATGGCGTAATTGCGCACCGCGGTGATGTGGCTGACGCCGGCGATGTTGAGCAGCGCAGGTACGGCTTCGGCGGGCATCTGCACGGCCAGCCCGCTGCTCAGCGTGGTGAAGCGGTAGTGGACCGCGCCGCCCAGCCCCGCCACTGCCTGCGCAATGCGCGCTTGTTCGGCGGCCACGGCCGCGGCATGGGCGCGACGCGCGGCAGCGTCACCGCGCGCGCCAAACTGCTCCGCCAGCGACGGCAGCGCCAGGTGCACGATCACATCGACCTGCGGCGTGTTCGCCCCGGTGATCGTTGCGCTGCGGTCGGCGTTGCCCGCAGGAATGAGGACACCCTGCGGCGCGCGCCAGTCCGAGATGGCGCTGCGTCCTGCGCCCGCCACAGGAAGCAGGGTGGCGTCGGCCGGCGCAGGCGAGTCGAGGGATACAGCCGGCGGCAGCGTGGGTGAGGGTGCGCTGCCACCGCCGGCGGCGTCGCGTCCGCTGGGCCACTGTTCCTGGGCACGGGCCGGCGCAGCGGAAAGCGTCAGGCAGCAGAGTGTAATCAAGATAGAAAGTATGCGCAGATGAGATCTCATTGAGAAAGCTCCTTGCTGGTGCAAGCAGGCGCAATTGAGCCAATCGATGACCGCGCACCACCCCAGACGCAAGCACAATCCGCAGATTGACGCAGATGTCGCAGACTCAATAGACTTTATTGGTAATAGCTTTTTTGCACGCAAAGACGCAAAGTCGCAAAGCGTTTTTCTCCTGGCGTCTTTGCGCCTTTGCGTGAGATTCCTTATCACCGATAAAGTCTATTGTTATCGGTGCCGGTAAGGCATGGCGCTTGATGCGAATTGGCGTCTTTGTGACTCTGTGTGAGCTATTCTCAGAATTGCAGCAGCGACACCGCCACGGCCACGCCAAAGCCGATCACCAGCGCCAGACCCGTCTCACGCCCGCCGTGTTCGAGCGACTCGGGGATCATCGAGTCGGTCAGCATCACCAGCAGCGCACCGGCGGCGAAGGCGTCGGCCAGCGCACCGGTGGCGCCCGAAAAGAGCTGTCCCGCCCCGTAGCCCAGTGCGGCGGCCAGGATGCTCAACGCACACACTGCCAGCCACAGCCCGGTGATCTTGCGTTTGGGCCAGCCGCTGGCAAGCATCCCGGCGGTGCCGCCCAGCCCCTGGGGAATGTTGCTGATGGCGACGGCGAAGATGAACGCCAGCGAGACCTGCGGCGAATGCACCAGCGACAGCCCCAGCACCAGCGACTCCGGCACGCCGTCGAGCAGCGAACCAAGCAGGATGCCCGTGCCCGAACCGCTGGCCTGCGCGCCCTCCATATCCAGGCGATCGGCGCCGCCCAGATGATCCACCCAGCGGTCGGCCAGGTAGAAGGTCAGCGCACCCGCGGCGATGCCCAACCCGACCAGGATGTAGGCGCCCTGTTCTTCGGCAACGGCGCCCAGCACCAGTTGATAGGTGGCGGCGCTGATGATGGCGCCGGCGCCGAAGGCCATGATCAACCCGGTCCAGCGTGGGCTGACCAGATTGCGGTAGGCCAGCGCCATGCCGATGAGGATCGTGCCGGTGGCAAATGCACTCCAAAAGATGGCGGCAAGCATAGACTACTCCTGGTCAATGGCGGGTGATGGGTTGCGTCCGGTCAGCCATTGCCGGACGCGCCATGCACGGACACTGCGAAACTGTTGGCAAAGGGGCAAGGCTGACGCAGCGGCGCAGCGGTTCGCAGAGGAGTTGTAAAGCCGGCGATTGCTGCGCGCTCTCTTAATCTTCTCTGCGCTTCTCTGGATCTCCGCGCCTCTGCGTCAAATGGAAGTTGCTTTACAAACAGTTTCTGGGATTGTAGCGCTTTTCGCGCGCCAATGCATCATCGTCATGGGGGAATCTTTCGGTTATTTTCGGCGGTGAGTCGCCAAGCCGCAGCGCCGTCGGTGCAGACGGAATCTTCACCCATCATTGAGGTGGCGCGGGGAGGCAGGCAGCAGGCCAAGGGCGCGGGCGCGCACGGCCGCCTGGCGCCGATCCGCGACCTCCAGCTTGCCGAGGATGTTGCCGATGTGATGCTTGATGGTGTGCGTCGAGATGTTCAACCGGTCGGCGATTTCACAACTGGTCAGGTGCTGAGCCATGGCCGCCAGAACATCCAACTCGCGCGCAGTCAAGGGTTCGGGCAGGCTGGCATTGTTGTTGGCGATCGAGGGGGACGCTGCCGCCGGTCTCGCAACTGGCGCCAGATCGCTGGCCGGTGGCGCCGCCGCCTGTTGCTCGCGTTTGGTCGCTGCACGAATCTGGGCTGCCACGGGGGGCGCGTCAGCGTGCAGCGTCAGCGCATCGAGCAGCGGCGTCAGGCTCGCACCGATATCGACAAAAACGCGCACCATCCCGCCCGGTTGGGCAAGGGTCAGCGCCGCCTTGAGCATCGCCAGCGCATCGCTGCGGCGGTTGTCGGCTGCGTGGGCGACGGCAAGCAGCGCCAGCGTCTCGACGAGAAAGCGGGTGTTGTGCGTCTCCGCAAAGAATGCCTGCGCCGCCGCCAGCAGTGCAGTGGCTTCCTGGCGCGCCGCAGGTTGGTCGAGCGCCAATAGCACCTTGGGACGCACCAACTGTGGCGCCAGAAAATGGAACGCCGGCGCGTCCGGTCTGGCTGCGGGCTGCTGGACAACCAACTGCGCGGCGCGACCGATGTCCCGTTGGCGCAGCGCCAGTTCAGCCGCAAATGCCTGGAGCAGCGGCAGGTAGGTGCGG
>JAPKMV010000350.1 GCA_026645635.1 Caldilineaceae bacterium | reverse complement strand
TGTTGGCCTATTCGACCTACACGGTGCCCACCGTCCTCGCACCGGATCGCGGCGGCGTGTTTCGAGAAGGGGTCGCCGGCGCAGCGCGCTATCTCAGCCCATTCTGGTGTCAGGAAAAGAACGCGGATCGCGACATCTGTCGTCTGGTCTACCGCGGGTTGACTCGGATCGACAAGAGTGGCCGCATTACACCAGACCTCGCCGAAGGCTGGGTGATGGTCGATGACCGGACTTACCTCTTCACGCTCAAGCCGAACCAGTTCTGGCATGACGGCCGCGCCATCACCACCAATGACGTGCTTTTCACGATTGGTCTGCTGCAAGACCCCACGATCGCCGATATACCGGGGCTGCGCAGCATTTGGAGCGAGGTTGAGGTCGAGCAGGTTGACGACTACACGGTCAAGTTCACCCTGCCGCAGCCGCTTGCGCCCTTCCTCGACAACACGACCCTGGGCTTGCTGCCCCAGCACATTTACGCCGAGACCCCGCCCCTGGAATTGGTGACCCAACCGTTGACCCAGACGCCGATTGGCTCCGGCCCCATGCAGGTGAGCGAGGTGACCGCGGAGTATGTGCGGCTGACGCCCAGCCGTTTCTACGCCGGCCCGACGCCCTACATCTCCACGCTGGAATTCCGCTTCTATCCCGATTACCAGCGGCTGGTGGCTGCGTTCGATGCGGGTGAAATCGACGGCATCAGCCGCGTGCTCCCAGCCGACATCCGGGCCGCCGCAGCGCGCAATGACCTCCAGTTGTTTTCCTCGGTCGAATCTGGCTACGAAGATGTGCTGTTAAACCTGGGCAACCCGAATACGCCGTTTTTCCAAGATAAGCGCGTGCGTCAGGCGCTGCTTTATGCCATTGACCGGGAAGCACTGGCAGCGGATGCGCTGTCGGGGCAGGCGGTTGTGGCCCATAGCCTGCTCACGCCGGAGAACTGGGCCTACAACCCGAATGTGACGCGCTATCCTTACGACCCAGTGCGGGCTACGGCGCTTCTAGACGAAGCGGGCTGGCGCGACAATGACGGCGACGGCATCCGCGACCGGGAGGGCAGCCCGCTGGCATTTGTGCTGCTCGTAGAAGATGACAATCTGCACCGTGAGATCGGTGAACAGTTGACCGCCTTCTGGCGGGCGGTGGGCGTCGATGCCCAGGTGACGCCCGTACTTCTGAGCGGCATGGTGGCGGATTTCCTGGCGCCGCGCACCTTCGAAGCAGCGCTCACCGACTGGGATCAAGTGGGGGATCCCGACCCTTACCCGCAATGGCACAGCAGCCAGATCACGGGTGGTCAGAACTACGCCGAGTGGAGTCATGCCGAGGTGGATGCCCTGTTGGAGCAGGGGCGGCAGACAATGGATCTCGCCCAGCGCCGCGCGCTCTACCACCAGTTTCAGGCGATCTATGCCGAAGAATTGCCTTCGCTGCCGCTCTACTACCCGGTGTACACCTATGGCGTGAGCAAGCGCGTCAACAACGTGCAGATTGGCTCGCTCAACGATTCATCCGAGCGGTTTGCGGACTTTGCGCGCTGGTACATCGATTCACAGCGCGTGCCGGCCAACCAGGTGCCGCCGGACATCCCGCCCACTCCGCCCGGCGGCGCCGGTTGAGGTGCAACCGTGGTTGGCTGCGTTGGCAATCAAACCGTGCGAACCTGCACGATTTGACAGCCAACACAGTGCATGTTAGATTGTTGTCACAATTGCAAATTGTATGCCGCAGTGGCGGAACTGGCAGACGCGCTACGTTCAGGGCGTAGTGGGAGTAGCTCCCGTGTGGGTTCGAGTCCCTCCTGCGGCACACGAAAGGAAGGCAAATGCCTTCCTTTTTTGTTTTTGCGCCTTGACAAATCAGGAAAAATTGTCATAATCGAATACATCGCATAGAAATTAGGCGCAGATGACAACACCAGAAGCGAGTTCTCCACCAGCCGGCACCCAGATTCGTCGCAACAGCCGATTGATCGTGATCGGCGCGCTGGTGCTCTGCCTGCTCTTTGTGGTGGGTTATGTTCAGCGCAGCGCCGACAGGGCGGCTGTAGAAGCGGAGATCAGCGCGCTGCGGGTGGAAATCGCCCAGGCGCGGGTAAAACAAGCGGTGCTGCAGGATGAACTGGAGCAGATCGAGCAGCCCAGGGCCATCGATGCGGCAGCCCGCAACGATCTTGGGTTGATTTTGCGCGGGGATCAGCCGATTGTCGTGTTGGAGCCGCCAGCCGTTGCCGAACAGGCGCCGCTTCCTGCCGCAGCGCCGCCAGCCACTGCTCCTGGCGCCCCCGATTGGTGGGGCTGGCTCGGCGAGATCTTGCCCTTCGGCGAATAGGCGCACGTGCAGCGCTGACAACTTGCATGATTCCCCGCTGTCAAGGATTTGACCACAACGCCGACTCGTGATATTGTGCACAATACAACGCGGGGTGGAGCAGCGGTAGCTCGTCGGGCTCATAACCCGAAGGTCGCAAGTTCGATTCTTGCCCCCGCAACCTTAAAGAAAATCGCCGATGAATCATCGGCGATTTTCTTTTTTTGTCAATATGCGCTGTGGACTATGTCCCAGTTTGATGGTAGACTGCCAGCCGTCTTCTTATTTCTCGATTTGAGCCACGGTGAAGGTGAATGATGGCCAGCTTGTCTTCGACTGGATTGGACCCGGCGACATTTCCGGCGCGACCCGCACAGAGCTACGCCGAAGCACTCACCCGCGTCGAGGCGTTGCAGGCGCTCGATGGCCCCACGGTGCGCCCCGACAGCGGCACGCGGCTGTGGACGCACGGCGCCCAGACCGCGCGGTCGATCGTCTTCTACCACGGCTACACCAACGCGCCGCCCCAATATAATCTCCTCGGTGAACAGTTCTTCCAGGCGGGCTACAATGTCCTTGTGCCGCGGCTGCCCCACCACGGGCTGCAAGACCCGCTGACGACCGATCAAATGAACCTGACCGCCGAAGAGCTGATCACCCTGACCCAGGAGACGACCGACATTGCCTTTGGCCTGGGCGAGCGGGTCACGATCGCCGGCCTCTCCTGCGGCGGCGTGATGGCGGGCTGGGCCGCTGCCTTTCGCCCCGATGTCTTCCTGGCGATGGGTATGGCGCCCGCCGCCAATTTTCCCTTCGTACCCATGTGGGTCAGCACCAGCTTTCGCAAACTGGCGCCCCGTCTGCCCAACTTCTTCATCTGGTGGGACCCGCGCGTCAAAGACAAACTTCAAGGGCCGCCTCACGCCTACCCGCGCTTCAGCACCCGCGGCCTTGGCGAGATTTTCCGCATGGCGCGCGTTCTCTACGATTACGCCGACCATCAGGCGCCCCTGGCGCAGCACATCTCGCTGACGACCAGCGCCTTCGACACCGCCGTCAGCAACAAGACGATCTACAAGCTGATCGCCCGCTGGCGCAAACACGGCGCCACCGTCGAAACCTACGAGTTCCCCAAAGAGCAGAAAGTCTGGCACGATATCATCGATCCGGCCAACCCAACCGGCCAGATTGACATCACCTACCCGGTCGTGACCCGCATGTTGACAGCCTACGACTGACGATGATCGACACGCCAGATTGGTCTGCACGGTCGCAACCGCAATCAAATCGACGCAATCAGGAGGTGCATGCCCGTGGCTGATATTGCTGTTGGGTTGGCGAATGTCTGGAAACGCTTCCCCGGGCCGGGGGGAGAAACCTTCACGGCCGTCAAGGATCTGTCGCTGCGCATCGAGGACGGCGAGTTCTTTGCGCTGCTTGGCCCATCCGGCTGCGGCAAGACGACGACGCTGCGCATGATCGCCGGCTTCGAGCTGCCCAGCGAGGGCGAGGTCTATATTCACGACCGGCCGATGGGCAAAACCCCCTCGTTTCAGCGCCCCGTCAACACTGTTTTCCAGAGCTATGCCCTGTTCCCCCACATGACCATCGGCGAGAATGTCGCCTTTGGCCTGCAAATGAAGAAGACGCCCAAAAGCGAGATCATGCCGCGGGTGCGGGAGGCGCTGGAACTGGTGCGGCTGCCCGGCTACGAACAGCGCAAACCGCGGCAGCTTTCCGGCGGGCAGCAGCAGCGCGTGGCGCTGGCGCGCGCGCTGGTCAACCGCCCCGAAGTGCTCTTGCTCGACGAGCCGTTGGGCGCGCTCGACCTGAAGCTGCGCAAAGAGATGCAGTTGGAACTGAAAAAGCTCCAGCGCGAGGTGGGGATCACCTTTGTTTTCGTGACCCACGACCAGGAAGAGGCGCTCACCATGAGCGACCGCATCGCCGTGATGTCACAGGGCGTGGCGCTGCAAGTGGGCGACGCCAACGAAATCTACGAGCATCCCAATTGCCGCTTTGTGGCCGACTTCATCGGCGACACCAACTTCCTCGACGGCAAGATCGCCGAGAAGGATGGCGAACGGGTCAAGGTGGATGTGCCCCATGCGCCGCCGGTCTGGGCGATCACGCCGAAGCCGATCAGCCCGGGGGCGGCGGTGAGCGTCACCGTGCGCCCCGAAAAGATGCACCTGCGCCCCACCGGCGGCGCGGACAACGTGCTAACCGGACGGGTGAACAGCATCGTCTACATCGGCACCGACACCCACTACGGCGTGGCGCTGCCCGGGGGGCAGGAGGTGCGCATCCGCGAGCAGAACGGCAAGGCCGACTCGCGCTTCCTGGCGCGCGAGGGCGACGAAGTGAGCGTCTATTTTGCGCCGGCTGCGGCGCGTGTGCTGACGGAGTAAACCATGCTACAAAAGCTGCGTGAGAACCGTTCGCTGCAAGGGATGCTCTTGATCACCCCGACTCTGCTCGTCATGATCGGGCTGCTGGTGATTCCGCTGACGATGACCGTCATCACCAGCTTTGGCCAGCGCGACCCTG
>JAPKMV010000034.1 GCA_026645635.1 Caldilineaceae bacterium | reverse complement strand
TGATGTTTGCGTCGTTGTGAAAACTCCTGGTTTCTATTGTGTCTGAGTTTAGCGCGGCCAGTCCACCGCCTGCAGCAGCCAATCCGGCAGTTCGCCCGGAATGGCGGTGATCAGGGTGGCGTCGCCGCCGGTTGCGGGCATCACCCACAGCCCCCAGGCGCCCCCGCGCTTGCTGACGAAGGCAATCTGTTGACCATCGGGGCTGACCGCGGGCAGACCGTCGGGCGCCGGGTCGTTCGTCAGGCGGGTGACGCTGCCGTCAGCCACACTGGCGCGGTAGAGTTCCCAGTTGCCGTCGCGATCTTCGCTCATGAAGATGACGGCGCTGCCATCCGGGACCCAGCGTGGCAGAGAATCCGACGCCACGTCGGTGAACTGCGTGCGGTTCGAGCCGTCCGTCCCCATCGTGTAGGTCCCACAGTTCTGCCCCTGCGCGTCGCAGCCCTTGAGGATGAGCAGTTCTTGGCTTGGGTGCCAATCCGGATCTTTGCCGAAATCCAGTTCGGTGTAGTCCATGTCGCTGGGGTTGGCTTTGTCCACCGCGGGTGTGATGTAGATGCGCCAGCGGCGGTCGCCCTGACGATTGCTGGCGAAGACGATGCGGTCGCCCGTAGGACTCCAGCGGGGCTGGCTGTCTTCGATGAAGCGCGAGAAGCGCTGGCGCTGGCCGGTGTTCACGTCGTAGCCGCCGATGCCCAGCTTATCGCTCTGCTGGCTGTAGAAGGCGAGCGTCGAGCGGTCGGGGCTGAGCGCAGGCTGCTGGGCGTTGTTGGCAACCATCGTCGCCTGGGCGCCGGGTGTGGCAGGCACGGCGTAAATATCTTCGAGTTCGTATACGCGATTGCCGTCCTGCACTACCCGCGAGGCAGAGTAGAGAATCAGCCCTGGGTCAATTGGGTAAGGCGCGCCGGCTTCCAGCGGCGCCACTTCCCGGGGCAGCGGCGGCGCCGGCAGCACCGGCACATTCTCGGCATTGCTGGCTTCCACATAGGCGGCGGCCACCCACCCCTGTTCGCCCGGCGCCGACGGGACGCGCGCAGCCCACCACTGGCCGTCGGCGCTGCGGCCGATGATCTCGCCCGTGGTGTCCTGGGGCGCAACGCCCACGATGGCAAACTGTACGCCCGGCCCGACGCGGATATTGACGCCCAACTGCGCGGTCACACGCCCGGTGGGCGTCTCAGCGGCGGCGGCGGCAAATGCGACCGGCGCGGCGTCCGTATCGGCCGCCACCGGGTCAGGGTCGGCGCTGGCAGGCGCAACGAGCGCAACGATGGAGTCCGTTGCCACCTCGAAGCGCAGGGCCATGGCGTCGTCGGCGGTGCGCATTTCCAGCACCTGGCCGTTGATCGAATAGGTGGCGGCGGTGGCGAGTGCAGCCAGATAGGCCGCCTCCTGCTCCATGACGCCTTCCGGCTCGTCGCAGAACATCATGGTCGAAGCGGCCGGCCCGATGGTGATCTGGTTGCCGTCGGTGGTGAAGCCGGTGACATAATTGTTACAGCCGGCCGAACCGGAGAGCGTGCCGTCCTCGCCGAAGATGGCGGTGATCTCTGTGCCTTCCAGGATGCCCACGACGGCTTCCCTGCCGTTATTGTAGTTGGTGGCGCGCCAGACGACGCCGGTCAAACCGGAGGAAGCCTGGGCCGTCAGCGCAAGCAGCACCGCGCCGTCGCTGTCCAGCAACTGCACCTGCGCGTCAACTACGGCGTAGGATGCGACCTGACCCAACGCGGCCAGGATCGCCTGCTCTTGCGCCATGACAGGCTCTTCGCACGCCATGGCCGTCATGCCGCCCAATGCGATCGTCAACTCACTGCCGTCGATGGTGTAGCTGGCGAAGAAGCCATTGCAGCCGGCGTTGCCGGTGACCTGTCCATTCTCGAAAGTGACCGTGGCAGCAGCGCCGGGTGTGGCGGCGCTCCCATCGGCGGCGGTATACTCCGCGACCTGCCAGGTCACGCCTTCCAGCGCGCTGCCCGCGCTTTCCTCGCCGGGTGCGGCTGCTTCGGCAGCAGCCTCCTCGGTGGGTGCTGCCGTGGCCTCAGCAGGCGCGGCCTCTTCTGTGGGCGCCGTTGTCGGGGCTTCGGCGGCGGCCTCCTCGGTGGGTGCTGCCGTGGGTGCTGCAACCTGGGGAAGTGCGACCGGCGCCTGGACAGCGGCGTCGCAGGCTGTCAACAGCAGGCTCATTGACAGCAGGATGAGGAGCAGCAATGGTCTGTTGCGGACTCTGTGATGCATAGTTGTTCTCCGTTCTGTAGTCCAAATGGTTGCCGAAACGAGGAGTGCAGTGTATGCGATCCTCACGCAACTAGAACTGGCTGCTTCATTGTTGGCGTTCAGCAAGCAAGCCCCAGTTGGTGATGCGATTGTGCACGCATACTGGGCGGATGTCGTGATCCAAAGTAGGTGCTCTTTGGCGCCGCAAGGGCAACTTTCGTGTGGATTCCTGATTTTGGGGATGGGGCGCGGCACGGCAGCTACGCCTTACCTTTCTCTCACCGTCCCAGCATCCATGCTTGAGGGACGGCGCAGCCATCACGGCGTCGGCGGGAGCACGAGCCGTTGGTTGGCCGCAACGTCGGTCACTTCACTGATTGCACCGTCGGGCCAGCGCACGATCACCCGCTCCGCGCGGGTCGCCGCACCGAGGCCAAAGTGCAGCCTTGGATCCTCCGCCGCCAGGTAGCTGCTGCCGGCGTGCACCTCGCTCACGAGCCGGCGCCCGTCGGGCAGTTCGACCGTGACCGCTGCGCCGGGGTAGACGCCGCCCAGGTCGACCTGCAGCCAATTGCCGCGCACGCCGTCGTTCTCCAGGAGCACCAGGTCGCCGGCGATCTGATTGATGGCGATGTCGGGGTCGCCGTCGTTGTCGAAGTCGCCCAGCGCGCTGCCGCGCCCCAGCAGCGGGCCAAGATCCTTGAGGCCGACCTGCTGCGTCCACTCCACAAACTGGCCGGGGCGGTCGCTGGCGCCCGCTGCGTTCCAGGTGCGGTTGCGATAGTAGCGCACCAGCTCCGGGTCGCTCTGCAGGTTGGTCACGGGCACGCGCCCGTTGACGATCAGCAGGTCGCGGTCGGTGTCGTGGTCCAGGTCGATCCAGTGCGTGCCCCAGCCGGTCATGCCGTTGCCCAGCCCGCTGATGCCGATGCGGAAGGTGCTGTACTGGAAGGTGACCGGACCGCCCACCTCGGTCGTGTTGCGATAGAGCGCGTTCAGTTCTCGCTCCCAGTTGGTAATGAACAGGTCGAAGCGCCCATCGCCGTCATAGTCGCCCGACGCCACCCCCATGCCCGACCCGGTGTCGCCCACATCGGCCGACTGCGTTACATCCACAAAGCGGAAACCCAGCCGCGCCGGGTCTGCGTCGATGCCGCCGGGCCAGGGGTCGTTGCGATAGAGCCGGTTGGGGTGGCCGTCGTTGGCAATGTAAAGATCGCGATCACCGTCGCCGTCCACGTCGGTGAAGATCGCGCCCAGCGCGCGTTCCTCTTTGACGAGACCCGCGGGCTGCGTAACCTCCTCGAAAATCACCTTCCCCGCTGCGTCCGGGCCGCGATTCAAATAGAGCCGGTCGGGGATGCCGTAGTAATCCTGTGGAAACGCCCCCGCTGGTTTCGGAATTTTGCGCTTGAAGTCGATATAGCCGCCGACATAGAGGTCGAGCCAGCCGTCGCCATTGAGGTCGGCGACGGCGGCGGCGCTGCTCCACTCCGGCGCGGCGACGCCGGCCATCGCCGCGCCTTCGGTGAACGTGCCATCGCCGTTGTTCCAGAGCAGGGCGTTCGGCCCATAGGCGGTCACGTAAAGATCAGGCCAGCCATCGCTGTCGAAGTCCGCGGCGACGCAGCCGTTGCCGCGGTGGGTGAGTCCGGCACGGGACGGTTCGCTCACATCCTCAAATCGCCCGCCCACGTTGTGATAGAGCCGGTTGTGGGGCAGACCGCCGTTGGCCTGCCAGAAGGCGATTTCATCTTCGGCGTAGGAGTTGACGACATAGAGGTCGAGCCAGCCGTCGTTGTCGTAGTCGATCCAGCAGAGGCCGCCCCCCATCGCCGCCACCATGTCCTGGAAGATCGCCGTGCGAAACGCGCCGTGGCGAAAATCCAGCCCGACCGCAGCGGCGACATCGCGCAGGTGCACCGTGGCTTCGTTGACAGGAGTTTCCACAGTAGCTGTTCCGGGCGCAGGGCGCGCATCCGCAAAGTCCGGCGCGGCGACCAGGCGCGCGCCAGCCGGCACGGGGTCGAGGGGCAGCCCGCTGGGCACCGTAGCGGGCGTCAGCGCACTCAAATCGGCGGCAGCCGGATCGGTCAGCGCGTCGAGAAAAGCCACCAGGTCGGCCACATCCTGTTGAGTGAGGGGCAGGCCGGCGCGCAACTGCGGCGCAGCCGAAGCCAGTTGGCGCGTCGGCGCAAACGGCTGCAGGCTGCTGTAGAGATCCGGCGGGATGCCGTTGGCGCTGGGGTCATAAGCGGTGACGCTCCTCGCCATGTCCGCGTGATGCCAGATGGCGGCTTCCAGGCTGGGATAGGCGCCGTTGTGGAAGTAGGGTGCGGTGAGCGTGACGTTGCGCAGGCTGGGTGTGCGAAACGCATAGCGGTCGCGGGCATCGAAAGTCACGCTGGCGCGGCCCCAATCCTCGCGGCCGCTGTAGCCGTTGCCTTTGCCCGGCCCGAGCTGCGGCGCCAGCAGGTTATGAAACTCGTTGTCCGTGAAGTTGTCGCCGCTGTGACACGCTGCGCAGTTGATCTGGCTGTCGGCCACGCCAAAGAAGAGCGCGGCGCCGCGTTTCTGCTCCGTCGTCAGCGCGGCGACATCGCCGTCGACATAGGCGTCCCAGGGCGCAGCGGTGAAGATCAACTGGCGCTCGAAGGCGGCCAGCGCCGCCACCATGTTCGCCAGGGTGACACTTTCCTCGGCTGAAGCGGCGTCGAATGCCGCATCGAACAACTCGACATAGGCCGGTGTTGCCCGCAGCCGTTCGACCAGCGTGCGCCGGATGTCCTGGGGCGCCAGCCCACCCAGGGTCGCGCCGGCCATCTCGTGCAGGCTGGTCACGGGAAAGAGCGCCTGGGTGATCAGCGGGTCATCCAGCGCCATGTCGTTGACAACTGCCTCCAGCGTCTTGACCTGCGTGCTGTAGCGCTCGACCCGGCCATCCCAAAACTGCCGGGGCAGCAGCGCGCTGTTGAGAATCGTGGGTGAGTTGCGCGGGACAAACTGGCCGATGAAGGGGTTGTGGACCACGTCACCCTGGCCTGCAGCATCGCGCACGGCCAGCCGGCGCACATTGCTCGCCTCGTGGGCCAGCGTCACATCGTCGCCAAAGAACCGTTCCGGTCCCAACCCTGTGCCGCCCGTGCCGATGGGCAGGACGCGACCATCGGCCATGGCGAAGCTGGGGTGATGGCAGGTGGCGCAGGAAATGTTTTTGTCGCCGGACAGGATCGGGTCAAAGAAGAGCATCCGCCCCAATGCGGCCTGCGCGGTGGCGCCTTCCTTGATCTCCTGGCCGGGACGTGGGTTCAGCCCCTGGGCGTCGATTACCGCGCGCAGGGCCGTGTCGTAATCCGCGGCATCCAGCGTCGTCGACGGTGTTGCAGCCGCACGGGATGGGGGTTCAACCGGTGCGGACGCCGCGGTCTGATCGTCGAAGGTGATGTGCAAGATGCGCCCGTCGAAGACCTCGCTGACGTAGAGCGAGCCGTCGGGCAGCGGCGCCACCGCCCCGGGGAAATTGAGTTGATCGACCACCGTCTCCAGCGTACAGCCGGCGCGGACGCCGTCGTCGGTCAGGCAGCCGGGCGCCAGGCGGCTGAGGCGGCCACTCTTCACCTGATAGCCTGTGCCGGAGAAGCACGACGCATCGGGCGTGAAGCTGGCAAATTCCAGCACCCAGAGCGCGCCGTCCGGCCCCAGCGCCACGTCGATGGGCATGTTCAGCCCGTCGAACAGGGTGTGCTGGTTGCGCGCCATGTCGATGGCCACCACCTGCCCCACGCCTTTGGGGAATGGGCAGCCCCCGGTGAGCGTCACCAGATACCTGTCACCGACGCGGGTGATGCCCGTGGGCACAGCCTCGACAGTGACATTAGGATCCGCCGGTGCGGTGAGCCGGTCGAAGCGGTGGAAGAAGCGCGTTGCACCCTCCGTCGTTTCCACCGCGACGCCGTTGCCGCTGGCATCGGTGACGACCGGCGCCCCGTCGGCGGTGTAGGTCATGTCGAACGGGTTGACCAGCATCACGTTGTTGAGGCGCACCATCGCCTGCCCCAGGTCGTCGGTGGTGTAGGGCGACGGGGGCAGCGCCAGGCCGCGCCCGCCATCGGAGAGCGGCAAGGTCCAGAGGTGGGTCGCGCCAAAATTGCCAATGTAGAGGGTGGTGCCGTCGGGCGCAATGCTGACCAGGTTGACGCCGGCCAGGTCGCCGGAATCCCGCGAGGAGGGCAAGCCCGAGATCAGCCGCCCAATCTGCCCGTCCGCGGTGATCAGCGTGACGCCGGCGCTGTCGTCGCGCTTGCCTGTGCCTTCTTCCGCCACCAACAGATCACCGTCGGGGAGGGGCGCCAGACCCAACGGGGCAAAGAGGCCGTCGGCAATCACCTCGATCTGCGGCGGCGGCAGCGGTGTGGGCGGCGGCTGGCCGGCGCGGGCACTACAGGCCGCCAGGGCCAGTGCTCCGGACAGCATCAGCGCGCCAGAGAGCGCGGCAAGCCGTAGGTTCATGGCAGATTTCCCAACAACAGATCGGGGCGGTCGGTGATCAGCCCATCCACGCCCATTTCGATCAACCGGCGCATGTCTGCGGGATCGTTCACCGTCCACGGAATCACGGCCAGCCCCAGGGCGTGGGCCTCGGCCAGCAGCGCCGGCGTGAGCGTCGCAAAATCGGGCGACCAGATCGTTGCGCCGCGCTGGGCCAGGTCGGCCAGGTCGACGCTGCGCGTGGTGAGCGCGGCCAACCTCAGCTCGGGTTGGAGGCGACGCATCGCCCACAGCGAGCGGTGGTCGAAACTCTGCAGCACGACGCGGTCGGCCAGGCCAGATTCGGCCACGATGCGGGCGATTTCCCGCTCGAAGAGGCCGGGGTTGACGCCGTCGAAGTCGTCGCCGATGGCCGCAGGGTCGTCGGGCTTGCGCTTCGTTTCAATGTTGAACTGCACCTGTCCGGCAGTTGCCCGCTGGTCGGCGCGCTTCTCGTCCGACGCAGCGTAGCGCGCCACAAAGTCGAACAGGTCAGCCAGCCGCACGATGCGATAGTCGTCGCCCGCCAGCAGCGTTGGCGCCGGCTCTTGTGCTGGGAAACGGCCGGTGTCCGGGTTGCGGTCACAGCGATAGTGCTGGAGCGCGGCGGAGGTGAGATCGGCGATGCGCGGGCGGCTGGCGGGTTGGGCCGGCGCGGCGCCGGCGGCAGTCGCAGCGGGCAGAGAGCACTTGTCAGGGGTGATCGTCGGGTCGTGCCAGACGACGACCTCGCCGTCGGCGGTCAGGTGCAGATCGAATTCCAGCGTCGTGACGCCCAGATCCAGCGCGGTCTCGAAGGCGGGCAGCGTATTCTCGGGTTGGAGACCGCGGGCGCCGCGGTGACCTTGCACATCGAAGCCGGCGGGCAGGGCTGGCGCGGGCGGCGCTGCGCCTTGCGGCGCGGACAGCGAAGATGTGCAGGCGGTCAGCAGCAACAGGCAGAAAAGAAAACCGGTTCGCAAAGGCAGTGCGGTGCGGGCTTGCCGCACGCAAAGGCGCAAAGGCGCAAAGCGAGCGTTCTTCTTTGCGGTCTTTGCGCCTTTGCGTGACATGCAACCAACGGCGCCTTCAGCCGTCGCGGGGTGCGAGCGACTGAAGGCGCCATGCCATCTATTCAAGCCTGCTTTACTCGAAGAACGCGTTGTAGTTGGCGAGTTCGGCGTTGGCCTTTTCGGCAGCTTCGTCCAGCGCTTCCTGCGGCGTCAGGCCGTCATTCAGCACACGGCTGTAGGTGGCGACGATGATGCGGCGGATGGCCGGGAACGGCCCGGCGCGGCCGCCCAGCACCGCGTAGTTGGTCGAACCATCGGCCAGCGTGGTGTTGGTCGTGGTCAACTGCTCGATGGCAGTGGCGAAGTTGGGATTCTCAGCCCAGAAGGTCTGCAGTTCGGGATCTTCCATCAGGTCAGCGCGCACCGGGAAGTAGCCGGTGGCCATGTGCCAGTCCTTCTGCTGCTCCGGCGCGGCCATGAACTTGATGAATTCCCAGGCCGCGCGGTTGAGGGCTTCGTCGCCGGAGTCCAGCAGCCAGAGCGCGGCGCCGCCGAGGGCAACGCCGTTGCGTTCGCTGCTGTCGGCGTGCGGGATGAAGGCCGTGCCGACGGTGAACTCAGCATTCTGGATCAGCGAGACATCCGAGGTGGAATCGAACTCAATGGCCGCCTGCTGAGTGAGGAAGGTGCTGTCGGTGTCGGTCCAGGTGTTGTTCAGGTTCGGCGAGTAGCCTTCCGTGACCAGGCTGGTCAGGAACTCGAAGACCTCGACGCCCTTCTCATTGTTGAACTGCACTTCGGTGGGGCGACCGGTGCGGCCGTTGTTCTCGTTGAAGAAGAGGCCGCCGCTGTTGGCCAGCATCTGCTCGAATTCCCAGCCGACCTGGCCAAAGGTGAAGCAGTAGGGCGCCACATTGGCCGCCTTCAGTTCATCGCACATGGCCTTGAACTCGGAGAAGCTCAGGCTGCCCTGGGGCGGCGTGACACCGGCAGCCTCGAACATGTCGGCGTTGTAGTAGAGCAGCGGCGTGCTGCTGTTGAAGGCCATGGAGACCATGCCGTTCTCATCGGAGTAGTAGCCGCGCACTGCGGGGATGAAGGTTTCCGGGTCGTAACCGTCGGCTTCCATCAGTTGCCACGCCGGCACCAGCTTGCCTGTGTCGATCATGGTCTGCGACGACAGGTCGAAGTTCTGGACGATGTTGGGCGTGCCGCCGCTCTCGAAGGAGGCGAGCAGCGCGTTGTAGGTGTCGTCGTAGGAACCCTGGAAGGTGGCGTTGACGAAGATCTGATCCTGGCTGGCGTTGAAGCGATCGACCAATTCCTGCACGGTCTCGCCCAGGTTGCCGCCCATGGCGTGCCAGAACTCCAGCGTGGTCTTGTCGCCGGCAGCGGCGGCGGGTGCGGCCTCTTCGGCGGCAGGCTCGGTGGCCGCCGCCGCTGGGGCTTCCGGGGCAGCGGGCGCGGGCGCAGCAGCCGGGGCGCAGGCCGCGACCAGCAAGACGACGATCAAGAACAGACTCAAAACACTCAATTTCGACTTCACGATATCCTCCTGGTTATGTAGTTGAAACGGTCAACGAAATCGAACGACGGCGCAAAGGCCGGATGTGAGCAAACAGGCGGGCTAGCCCTTCAGCCCGGACATGGCGATGCCGCGCACCAGTTGTTTCTGGGCAATGAGGAAGACTGCCAGCGCCGGCAGGATCGCGATCACCGCGCCGGCCATGACCGGCCCCCAGTCGGCGCCCCGATCGAGCGTGCTCATAAAGTAGCGGATGCCGATCTGGAGCGTGCGCATCTCTACGCTGCTGGTGATGATGAGCGGCCACAGGTATTGGTTCCAGGCGCTGAGGAAAGCAAAGATCGCAAAGGCGCCGATGGACCCCTTGCTCAGCGGCACCAGCACCGTCCAGAGATAGCGCCAGTTGCCGCAGCCGTCGATGCGCGCCGCGTCGTGAAAGTCTTTGGGCACGGTCAGGAAAAACTGGCGCAGCAGGAAAACGCCAAACGCACTCACCAGAAATGGCATCGTCAGCCCCATGTAGGTGTCGCCCCAGCCCAACGCAGAAATGAGCTGATAGTTGGGGATGAAGACCAGTTCAAAGGGCACCATCAAGCTGCCGATGACCAGATAGAAGAGGGCGTTGCGACCGGGAAACTCAAGAATCGCAAAGGCGTAGGCGGCCATCACGCTGAAGAGCACCTGCGCCAGGGTGATGAGGCCGGACTGGATCGTGCTGTTGAGCAGAAAACGGCCAAACGGGTTGACATTCCAGGCAACAACGTAGTTTTGGAGTGTCCAGTCCTTGGGCAGCACGGAGGGCGGGAAAGTGATCACCTGCGACGGCGTCTTGAAGCTGGTGAAGATGGCAATGATGATCGGCATGGCGATGGCGACGCCGATCAGGATGAGCAGCAGGTTGACCGCGATGTCCGAAAAACGGATGTGGAAGCCACGAGGGGCTTTGCGGGTTTGGACGGCCATTATTGGTAGTGCACCCTTCGACTTGCAGTCGCAAAGTTGATGAACGACATTGAAATCACCATGACGGCCAGAATGTAGGCCTGCGCCGAGGCAAGACCTCTCTGCGGCGTGCCCACAAAGGCGGTCTCAAAGATGCTGTAGACCATGGTCGTGGTGGCGCGGCCCGGCCCGCCTTGCGTCAGGATGTTGATCTCGCCAAAGGCCTGGAAACTGTAGATGACATTGATGACCAGCAGGAAGAAGAGCGTGGGCGATAACAGGGGCAGGGTGATGTGGCGGATGCGCTGCAAAATGCCCGCGCCATCCACCTTGGCTGCGTCGTAGAAACTTTCGTCGATATTCTGGACGCCGGCCAGGGCGATGATGACGTTGAAGCCAAGCTGTCGCCAGGCCGTGGCGATGATCACCGCCACCAGCGCCCACTCCTTCGACCCCAGCCAGTTGGGCGCCTGCTGCATGTTTTCAAAGATGCCCAGTTGCACCATCCAGTAGCTGAGATAGCCGACAACCGGGTGATAGAGCCACCTGAAGAGGACGCCCGTCACGGCGCTGCTGATGATGACCGGCACAAAAATCAGCGCGCGGTAGAACCATGCCATGCGGCCGACCGGGTAGGAGAGCAGAATCGCCAGCGCCACGGCCAACGCAATGCCGGTGGGCACGGTGCCCAGCACAAACAGGAACGTGATGCGCACGGTGTCCCAGTAATCCGCGCTGGTCAGCAGCGTGACATAGTTGTCCAACCCGACGAAGCGCGTCTGGTTGCCAAAGGGTGCAATGCGGTTGAGGCTGAGTTGGAACGAGGTGAAAATCGGAATAAAGACAAAGATCAGCAGCCCGATCAGCGTCGGCGCCAGGTAGAGATAGGCCTCGAGTGTCGGCCACACACGCTTGCGCGCTTTGACAGTTGAACGTGCGGCAGTGGGGCCGTCGAGCGTTGACTGTGCCATGTGTCTTTCCGTGAGAGTTTACAGAGTGATCGACAACTGTTTTTTTTGTCCGAACCGGACACAGTCATCTGAATAGCGCTATGATTGGGAAGCGGACAACAGTATACTGTTGCTTCTCCGTTTCGACAAAAGCTCATTCGTGCGCGATCTACTTCGCACCCACGCTGGAAATGCAGCCATACCCCGTTTGGCGCTTTCGCCATGATTACAGTATAACCTCATCACCACCGTGTTGCGGACGACGAACGATTGGAGACAATGAATGCCGCTGACTTTGCGCCTGCCCGACGACGGCTACATGCGCCGCTACGATGTCGAACACATTCTGCGCCACCTCTACCAGATGCAGTGCGTGGAAATCGTGGGCATGAGCAACGTGGGCAAGTCGGCGCTCCTGCGTCTGCTCGCCCAGCCCGACGTCTGGGTCAAGGAACTGGGCGAGGCGGCCCACGATTTTCTGCCCATCTATGTGGACTGCAACCGCATTCTCGACCTGACCGAGCAGGGCTTTTGTGAGTTGGTGCTGCGCTGTCTGCGCGAGAGCGGCCCGGCGCTGGCTACGCTCCCCGAACTGGCCCTCGCCTACGAGACACTGGTGGCGCCAGCGTCCGACTTCCAGGTGCCGCTGAGTTTCAGCCGCGGCCTGACTGCCGTGCTCGCCGACGAGAGGCGCAAGGTCGTGCTCCTCTTCGACGAGTTCGACGACCCCTACCAGCGCGTGGACGCGCGCGTCTTCCTCAACCTGCGCGGCATCCAGGATCGCCACAGCGCGCAGCTTGCCTTCGTTACGGCCACCGGGCGCCCGCTGACCGCGCTCAACCCCGACGGCCGGCATGGAGAGTTTGCCGAATTGTTCAGCCTGCGCACCTGGCGGCTGGCGCCGCTCACCCGCTCGGACACCGAACAGCAGGTGCGCCGCTACATGCTGGCCTACGAGGCGCCCTTTGTCAGCGCCGATATCGACTTTGTCTTTCAATGGGCGGGCGGCCACCCGCGCATGGTGGATGGCATCTGCCGTCTCCTGCAGGCGGCGCTGGAGCAGACGTCGGCCGACGAAGCTGCACCGGCTAATCGTTGGCAATTTCAGCGCAATCTGATCCCGACACTGCGCGCGGACGAGTATCTCACCCGCGAATGCCGCAAGATCTGGGACGAATGCACGCCCGCCGAGCAGAATGAGTTGGTCGCGCTCAACCTGGCCGACCATGTGGCCGACCCGACCGTGGTCGATACGCTGCTGCGCCGTCACGTTCTCCAGCGCATCGAAGGACGCCCGCAGCTCTTCTGTCGCCTGCTGGCGGAATTTGTCCAGGGACGCACCTTGCCCCAGGCGGTCGAGACGACCTCGCTCTGGGTGGACGCAGCCAGCGGCAACGTGCTGGTCAACGGCGCGGCGGTGGAGACGCTCACCGCGCTCGAGTACAAGCTGGTGATGCTCCTCTTCCAGAACCGCGACAAGCTGGTGGACAAGTATCAGATCGTCACCTCGGTCTGGGGCGAAAGCTACTTGAACGAAGTGGACGACGCGCGCATCGAGAAGCTGATCAGCCGCCTGCGCCAGAAGATCGAGCCGGACCCCGCCAACCCGCGCTTCCTCACCACCGTGCGCGGGCGCGGCTACCGGCTGAGCGTGACGTAGGCTGGCGCGGCCATGGCCGACTTCGACCTGCTTTCGAGCATCTCCCACGAATTCCGCACCCCCTTGAGCACGCTCAACGCCTCGATTGAACTGCTGCTGCAAGAGGCCGACACATTGACGCCCGACGACCTGCGCCAGTTGCTGCGGCCTACCCAGGTGAGTCTGCTCAGCCTGCAAACCCTGGTCAACAACTTGTTGGAAAGCAGCCGGATCGAGGCCGGCCGCACAGTGCTTCACACCGGGCCGATCCAGCTTGGGCAGGTGGTGGCGGAGGCCGGGCGCATCGTCTGGCCGCTCTTGCAGCGCCGCCGCCAGCAAATCTCCCTGGAACTGCCGCTGCACCTGCCCGACATCCCCGGCGACGAGAGCCGGCTGATCCAGGTGATCGTCAACCTGGTGACCAACGCCGCCAAGTACAGCCCGGCGGGAGGCGCCATCGACATTGCGGTGCAGGTTGCGGCGACCGACATCCTGGTGACTGTCGCCGACCGCGGCTCAGGCGTGCCGCCCGCCGCGCGCGGCCGCCTCTTTGACCGCTTCGTGCGGCTGGAGAATGCCACCGGCGACGAGAGCGGCATGGGGCTTGGCCTCTTCGTCGCCAAGAATGCCGTCGCAGCCCACGGCGGGCAGATCGGCTACACCGAGCGCCCAGGCGGCGGCTCGATCTTCTGGTTCCGCCTGCCACAGTCCACCGGCGCAGAGGCGTTGTGAACATCCTGTTGGTCGAGGACGACCTGGCCCTTTCCGATATCATCGCCTTTGCCCTGCGCCGCGCC
>JAPKMV010000349.1 GCA_026645635.1 Caldilineaceae bacterium | reverse complement strand
GCAGCGTTGGGAAAGCCCCCACCAGATGCAGCTTTGGACGCGGCCCGAGCATTACGGCGTGCACGACGCACCGCTGATCCGCTGGGCGTTGGCGACCCTTCAGGAGTATCCGCGCTGGCCGATCGACATCAGCCTGAACACGAAGCATCAGTCCGCCATCGAGCTGCTCGAACACTATGGCTTCAAACGCCAGCGCACGCTGCTGACTCTCCGTAAGCGCATCGATGGCGAAAAAGGTGAGGAATCTCATGAAAGCCCGCTTTCTCCACTGCGCCGACATCCACCTGGGCAACCGCCAATATAACCACGACGCCCGCTACTGGGATTTCAGCCGTGCATATCGAGCCGTGGTGGATACAGCGCTGGCCGAACGCGTCGATTTTGTCGTGCTGGCCGGCGATCTCTTCCACCACCGCAGCGTCGACCCGCGCACGCTGGGCCACGCCGTGGGCGGGCTGCGCCGGCTGCGCAACGCCGGCATTCCTGTGCTCGCCATCGAAGGCAACCACGAGCGCGCCTATCACAGCGACCAAATCGGCTGGATGCACTTCCTGGCCGACCAGGATCTGCTCATCCTCCTCAACGCAGAAGTGGAGGGCGACGCCGCCACCGCAGTGCTGCGCCCGTGGGATGCCCAGCGCCGCCGCGGCGCGTACTACGAGCCAAAGCCGGGGCTGCGCGTATACGGCCTGCGCTATTATGGAGCGGGCACCAGCATTGCTGTCGAGCGCTGCGCGGCGGCCCTGGCCGCGGCAGATCGCGCCGACGTTGCGTACACGATTTTCACGGCCCATGCCGGGGTAGAGGGCGTCCTCGACGACAAGGCCGGCGGCCTCAGCCCGCGGCAGTGGGCGCCGCTGCAACCTTATGTCGATTATCTGGCACTGGGGCACTTTCACAAGCCCTTCGCCCTGGACAACTGGATCTACAATCCCGGCAGCACCGAAGCGTGCGCCAGCAACGAGGCGCCGTGGGAGCCGCGCGGCTATTTCATCGTCACCGTGGACAGCGCCGCGCCGCGCTCCGAGGGTGAGCCGAAGCACAGCACCCGCCTGGGCAGCAACCCCAAGCGCGCCTTCCGCCACCTGAGTTTCAAACTCGACCAGGTCACTGACCCCGCCGACCTGATGGCGCGGCTGACGACCTTTCTGGAGCGCAAGGCCGCGGATCTGCGCGCCGAGTTGGGCGACTATGCGGGGGACGAACGCCGCCGCCCCGTGGTGGAACTCTGGCTCACCGGTACGCTCCCCTTCGACCGCAGCGCGCTGGACATCCGCGCCGTGGAAGATCGACTCGGCGCGACCTTGCAGCCGCTGATCGGCGCGGTCAAGGATTTCACCCAGGCTGCCGCCTACGCCGTCGAGACGGACGAATCCCTCACCCGCGGGCAGTTGGAGCGGCAGGTGCTCAGCGGGCTGCTCAGCCGCGATGCGCGCTACGCCGAGCAGAGCGATGCCTGGGCCGGGCTGGCCATCGAGTTGAAGCAGTTGGCGCTGCGCGGCACACCGCCCGCCGAACTTGCCGAACAACTGGCGACGCTGATGGCGCAGATTGAAGTACAGCCCCCCAACAGCGCCTGACCCAGTGACTTTGAAAATGCCCCGAGGGACGCTACAATGAAATCGCTGGACTTCGAGTGGGATGAACTAAAAAACAGGTCCAATCGAATGAAACACGGTGTCTCATTCGAAGACGTGACGCTCCTATTTGCTACAGACTCGCAATTGATCGTCGATATAGACGACCGCTACGACTATGATGAGGATCGATGGATAGGCATCGGAGCATTGGGTGACCTTGTTGTCGTCGTGGTCTTTACGGAACCGCGTCAAGACACTGTCCGGATTATTTCAGCCCGTAAGGCGAACCAGAATGAACAAGAATACTACTTCCGCTCCATCCACAACCGATTGGGAACGATTGACTCGCATGAGTGACGAGGAGATCGATTATTCGGATATCCCCCCGCTGGGTGAACGCTTTTTTGAACGTGCACGGCCTTATCAGCCGCAGTCACAACGCTTCGATTATGTCGAATTAGATCACGATATCGCCGTCTGGTTTCATGAACGTGGCGACAATTACCCTCATCTGATCAATCTAGTCCTGCGCAAATACATCGAGATTCAGCAGGAACTCGCCGGCTAAGCGCTCCCTCATCATGCAAATACTTGAAGTCGACCTGGACAACGTCAAAAGCTATGCCAAGGCGCGCGTCCGCTTCACCGACGGCGTCAACGCCATCGTCGGCCACAACGGCGCGGGTAAGAGCACTATCCTCGAAGCCATCGGCTACGCGCTCTTCGACTGCAGCGACTACACTGTCGCCGCGCTGGTGCGCGAAGGCGCCCGCACCGGCGCCATCGGCGTCACCTTCCGCAGCGCGCAGGACGAGCGCCCCTATCGCGTCGAGCGGCGCTTCGGCGGCTCCAACCTCTACGCCATCTACGATGTCGAACTGAACGCCAAGATCTGCGACGGCAAGGTGGACGTGCTGCGCTTCATTCGCCAGCACGCGGGCGTGGACGAGAGCGCCGACCTGGAGATGCTCTTCCGCCACGCCATCGGCATGCCCCAGGGCACGCTGACCGCCGCCTTTCAGGAGACGCCAGCAGGTCGCAAACGCACCTTCGACGCGCTGCTCCAGGTGGAGGAATACAAGACGGCCTTCGACCGGCTGCTGGAGGTGCGCCACCTGCTCAAGGATCGCCGGCAGGAGGTCGAGACCACGCTGGCGGACCTCACCGCCCGGCTAGAGCAACTGCCGCTCCTGGAGGCGAATCTCCTGGCGCGCAGCGCGGAGATGGCGCAAAACCGGGCACGCGCAGCCGCCGTGGAGGCCGATCTCGCCGCTACACTGGCCGAGCGCCGCACATTGGAGACCTTCGCCGCGGCGGTGGAGCAGTTCACGCTCCAGCAGGCGCAGCTTGCCGAACAACTGCGTGGCGCGGAACGCCGCGCCGCGGATGCCCAGCAGGCCCTCGCCGAGGCCCAGGCAGCCGCCGCGCGGGTGGCGGCGCATCAGCCGGATCACGACCGCCATCTGGCCGCGCAGGCGCGCCGCGCCGAACTGGAGGCCGCGGCGCGGGAGCGCCAGGCGCTGCTCAAGCGCCAGGCCGAGGCCGACAAGGTGGTGGCGCTGAGCCGCAGCCAGGCCGAGCAGATCGCCGCGCAGCTTGCCGCGGTGGCTCAGGCCGAGGCGAAGGTGATCGCGCTGGCAGCAGCGGTGGCGCAGCAGGGCGAACTGGAGCAGGCGCTGGCCGCGGCCCAGGCGGATGTGCGCCGGCTGGAAGAGATCGAGCGCCAGCGCAGCCGCCTTACGAAACAGATTGCCGACCTGCAGCAGCGCCAACAACAGTTGGCGGCGCAGTTGGGCCAGGTCGCCGCCACGCAGACAGCCGCGGCCGCGTGCGAAGCCGCCCTGGAACAGCTACGTCAGGCGCAGGATCAGGTGAAAAATACGCGGGCGGCGCTGCGCGCGTCCGCCACGGCGTTGAAGGAGCAGACCACCGCGCTGGAGGACATCGCCACTGCGCAGTGTCCCGTCTGCGAGCAGCCGCTCAGCGACGCACACCGGCAGGAGATGCTGGCGCGCAACGCTGCCCAGCTTCAGACGCTGCGCCAGGAGGACGCCACAGAAAAGGAGCGGCTCCAGCAACTCGAAAGCGACATCCAGGCGCAGAGCGCCGAAGCGAAGCGGCTGCAGGATCTGCTGCGCACCTTCCCCCGGCCCGCGGAGTTGGAGAGCGTCGCCGCCGGGCTTGCCGCGGCCACGGGTGAATTGGCCGAACTGGACGCGGCCCAGACCGCCGCCGCAACCGCGCTGGCGCGCCTCCAGGAAGTGACTGCGGCCCTGGCCGGCCTGGGCAACCCGCGACAGGCGAGCGCGGTCGCCGCCGCGACCGCAGGGCAACGGACCGCGCTGGAGGCGCAGGCACAGCAGGCGCAGGCCCAGCGCGCTGCCGCGGAAGCCACCCTGAGCGATGTCGCAGCCGCGCTAGCGCGCTTCGCCAACCTGGACGCGGAGAGCGCAGCCAACACCGCAGATCTGGCCGCGTCGCTGCCGGGCTACCAGACGGTGCTCACCCACCAGCAGCAGGCCGCCAGTGTGACCCGGCGCGAGCAGGCCAGCACAGAAGCCGTCGCGCAGGTAACTTCGCTCCAGGCTGCGCTGGTCGCGGCGCAGCAGGAACTGGCCGCGGCCCAGACGCGCTTCGACCGGCCAGCCTTCGAGCAGGTGGCGGCGCGCGAGCAGATGCTACGCACCGAACAGGGCAGCCTCACCACGGGAATCGCCATGTTGCAGCGCCAGCAGGATCTGGAGAGCCATGCGGCGGCCAACCTGCGCGAGCTGGCAACGAAGGCGAACGCGCTGCGCCGGACGCAGGAGCAGATCAAGCGCCAGGAAGAGGTGCTGGAGACGGTGCGCGGGGTGCTGCGCCAGGCGGGGCCTTACATCACCCAGTCGGTGATCCGCCAGGTGAGCAGCCAGGCCAACCAGGTTTTCGGCGAACTGATGCAGGACTACAGCCGCCAGTTGCAGTGGGGCGAGGACTACGGCATCACCCTCGACGTGGCGGGGAATCAGCGCGAGTTCAAGCAGCTTTCTGGCGGCGAGCAGATGAGTGCGGCGCTGGCCGTGCGGCTGGCGTTGGTGCGCAGCATGAGCAGCATCCACATCGCCTTCTTCGACGAGCCGACGGCCAACCTGGACGACACCCGCCGCGCCGCGCTGGCACAGCAGATCACCAACGTGCGCGGCTTCCGCCAGCTTTTTGTCATCAGCCACGATGACACCTTCGAGCAGGCGACGCAGAACCTGGTGCGCGTCCGTCGCGGGCCGGGGGGCAGTGTTGTAGAGAGCGAGT
>JAPKMV010000348.1 GCA_026645635.1 Caldilineaceae bacterium | reverse complement strand
GGCGGCCGGTAGCCCTGGGCAGACTGGATCATGCCGCGGAGGGTGTCCAGGTCGCTCGTGCCCAGCATCTTGCCCAGCCATGCTTCATCGGGGCTTGGCTCATCGCCATCGCCTGCCTGGAGTGCGGCGATGGCCTCCACGGTGGCGATGTCGCTGCGCTCGTGGAGGTTGCTCAGCCGGGTGTCCGTGAGTCCGGGCAGCATTCCTCGCAGCAGCGGGACGCCGGCAGGCTGGCCGGCGGCGCCGCGGGTCAAGGCGTCGTACTGGCGGGTCATGCGCTCGGTGTAGAGTGCCTGGGCGCCGGGGTTGTAGGCGCCGGCAAAGGCGGCGATGTCGCCGGTGCGCAGCGCATTCATCATCGTGGCGTTGCCGGCGAGGAAGTCGAGGAAGCCGGCGATCTGCCTCCCCTGGCCGCTGGCGAAGGCGTCGTACATGGCGCCTGGTGATTCGTAGCCCAGTATTGGGGCGTGGAAGCCCATGATCTGCGGCGCGCCCATGCTGATGGCGGTGGAGGCCGCGTCCTTGCCCGCCAGTTCGACGGCCAGGGCATAGGCTTCCTGCTCGTTGGCCTGGCTGGCGTGCACGTCTTGCCACGTGCCATCATTGGCCAGGTACTGCTCGTTGTGCCAGCCTTCGCTGCGGAAGCGTGCGCGCACTTCGGGCGAGTCGGCGAAGCGGAAGAGCTGCGCGACCTCCAGCCGGATTTTGAGCGAGCCGTCGGCGTTGATGCCCTGGCCGCCGCTCTCCACATTGAGCACCGCCTGCATGAGCGCCGGATCGATCTGATGCTCGGCGGCAAAGGTGGCGAGCTGCGCATCAGAGGCGGTGTAGGCTTGGCGGCCCACAGCGCCGTTGCGCGTGCCGAAGTCCACCGGCGCAGACCCTGCCGGCGTGACCGGCAGTTCGGCGGGCTGGCCGGCGGCAGAGACGGCCGGGCGCTGGGAAGGCGGGATGCGGGCGTAGTCTCCGCTCACGGGCGGGTTGGGGTTGGGGCCGCTGGCCAGCAGCGCGTGGACCGCGGCCATGATGTTCCAGCCTTCCTGCGCGTCGAAGGCTTGGCCGAAAAGCGGGTGCTGGTCGAGGGCGGCAGGGTCGCCGCGGTCGCGCAGGTCTTCGGGCGTGCGGTAGCCCATGTCCACCAGGGCCTGCGCCTTGGCGCGATTGACGCCAGGTATATCCAGCAGCGACCAGCCGCTTTCGCCCCGCTCGCCGGTGCTGGGCAGGTAGGGCTGCGGGTCCGTCCACCCTGCTTGCCCGGAAAGCTGCATGCCCAGGGTGAAGTTCTCGCCGGACAGGCCGAGCAGGTCGCCGGCCGCCAGAAACTGGCCTTCGACGGCGCCCGTGCTGAGCAGGCCGCTGTAGACCGTCTGGCCGAAATCGTGCTGCACGATGACGACCCGCCCGTACTGCGGGGTGTCGGTGACGGCGATGACCTGCCCGGGAGCCGTGACCGTCACCGGCGTGCGCGGCCTGGTCTGCCAGGAGAGACCGGTCTCGGTCTGCTCGAAGGTGGCGTTGGGCGTGGCGTCGATGGGCGATTCCATCCAGATGCCGTACTCGCCGCGCGGGGCCATGACGGCCTGCTCCCACTGCGCGTACAGGTCGGGCTGGGTCAGCGGGTCGGGCGCGCCCTGCGTCTGGTGCATGCCTTCGGCGCCGGCCAGCCCGTAGGGGGTGACGCCGAGCGCGCGGGGGCCGGTGAGGATGGTGCGCGGCTGGTCGTAGCTGGTGCGCGCGCCCTTGCCCAGGTAGGCCGGTTCCGTGCGCAGCAGGTGGGGCGGCACGGGCTGGAGCGGGCCGTAGACCTGGATCATCCGGGCCAGTGACCCTTCCGGGTTCTGCGGGTCGTACTGCGGGTTGTTCAGCCAGTCCGGGTCGCGGTAGTCTTCGCCGGATGCAACCCTGTCCGCGGGCGCCCAGAACTGCTGGCCGTCGGGCAGGTCGGGCAGCCAAAACTGCGCGCCCGGCTGGGCCGAGGGGCGGTAGCCGGGCAGGTACAGGTAGCCGGTGGCCTGCGGGATGCGCGGGGCCTCTGCCGGCAGGCCCTGGCGGCGGCTGGTACCTGCTGTCTGCGCTGCGGACAGGTCGGGCTGAATCACCCAGTTGCCGCGCGCGAGTGTGCCGGCGACGGCGGCGCCCGGCTGCAGCCAGGATGCGCCGACGCTGCCGGCGACGCGGGTCACGGCGCCGGCGCGGCTGCCGGCCAGGATGTTGGCCAGCCCGACGCCGAGGATCTGGATGGCGCCGCCGAGGTTGAAGGGGCCGTTGGTCTGCACCGACTGGCGGGCGGCGGCCAATGCGTTCTGCGCGGGAATGGTGTAGTTGATGGCGGCTCTGTCGGCGCCCGGACCGGCCGGCTGCGTCTGGAGCAGGCGCAGAATCTCACTCGAAGCCGTGCCGGCGACGGCGCCGAGGGAAGCCCCGACCTGTCCGGCAATGGCGGGCGCCACGCGCTCCAGCGCCGCCCAGGCGCGCATGTCGTCTTCGTCGCGGAAGGTGATGGGCGGTGCGGTCGGCGCGGCCGGTGTCAGGGGAACGTCGGCGATCAGGCTGGCCCAGGGCGGCAGGTAGGCTGTACCGAGCACGCCGGTCACCTGCGTTGCCTGCGCCGCATCATCCATGTCCACACCGGCCGTCTGCGCCTGGTAGGCCACGGCGCTGCCGACCGTGCTGGTGGCAGGCTGGGTGACGCTGGCGCCCAGGACGGCCGTGCTGGCGGTGGCGGGGAGCGGCTGTATGGCGTGCAGCAGCGCGTCGATGACTTCCAGCGCGGAGGATTCGCCGTCGCCCAACTGTTCGGCGGTGGGTGGGGGCGGTGGCGGCACGTCGAAGTAACCCCGGCGCGCGCCGACGCTCCACTGCGCCTTGGCGATCCACTCCTGCAGCAGCGCTTCATTGCCGGCGATGTCGAGCAGCGCCTTGCGTTCTTCGTCGGTGGGCGTGGCGATGTCCTCCCAGTCCATGAAGCCGGCGCCCCACAACTGCCGCTGCTTCTTGTCGCCGACGCCGGGCAGGCCCCACTGCGCGGCGGCCCAGTCTTCGCCGCGCACGGGGCGCGCCGTGGCCTGGTTGGCCGGAGCCACGGCCCAGGCCCAGGTTTCCTGGTCGGGGTGCCAGAGGCGGGCCTTGTTGCCGAGTGCGCCTTCTGGCACGGAGGGGTCAGGAAAAACCGACTCCGTGATCCTGGGATCTCTGGCCAGCTTGACCGCTTCCATCTGGCTGTAGGTCCCCGCCTTGATCTCCGCAAAGGCGGCATCCAGGTCTTCGACGGTGACGCCGGCCTCGACGAGGATGGCCTGCCACGCTTCATAGCGCGGGGCGGTGACGTTGGCGGTCTTGCCCAGGCGGTAGAAGAAGTAGCCGATCCACATCTGCTCCTGCTTGTCGGCTTCGTCGTCGGTGGCGTCGGGCGTGCCTGCGTACCAGCCGATGGTGCTCATCTGCGGCACGACGCCGGCCTGAAGCAGCTGGACGGTTTGCAGTTTCTTGGGGTGGGCGAACACGTCGGCGGTGTTGACATCCTCCAGATGCTGCACGTAGCGGTTGCTGGGCTGGTTGGACTGGCCGACATAGAACGGTTCCCCGCTGCGCGGGTCGGTGAGGAAGTAGACGGCGGTGTTGTTGGCGTCGGTGGCGAAGGCCGACTGGTTGCGGTCGCCGGTCATCAGTTTGCCGGTGCTGCGGTCCCAGGCGGGCAGCGACCAGCCGGCCGGCGCGGCTGCGCGCCCGATCTCCGGCAGCCACAGGTTCATGCGCTCCAGGGGCTGGTACATGGGCTGACCTTCGAGCTGGTCAGGGTAGAGGCTGCTGCGCGCATACCAGGCCTGAATGCCGGGCAGCAGGTCGGCGGTGGCGCCGGCAACGCGCGCGTCGAGGGCGCGGATGTCCTGCAGCGACTCGCCCATCGCACCGGCGTAGCGTTCGTTTGCGTCGGGCGCCGGCTTGACCGTGAAGCCGGTGACGGCGTTGACCGCACTGGTGAAGAGCGCTTCCTGGCCCACGATTTGGAAGCTCAGGGCAATCAGTTCGTTCACTTTGTCGGGGTAGTTGCGGTGGACGCCGGTGCTCCACTGCTCATCATAGAGCGCCTGCTGCGCCATCAGCGCCAGGTTCTCGTCGATGCTGCCGGCGGCGGCTTGCGCGCCAAGCCAGCGCGCTGCCCGGTAGCGGTTGTATGCGTCGCTGGCGCCGACGGGCGTGCCTGCGGCCAGGGCGGCGTCGCTCAACACGCGGCGGTGCGGGAGGAAGGTGGCGGCCACCTCTTTGGGGTCCGTGCCGGTGAGCAGCGCATAGAAGGGCAGCGGGGTCAGGCCGACGAGGGCGGCGGCCGCGGCCAACTGCTCCGGCAGGGTGTTGGCCTCTTCCAGCAGTTCCTGGGCGAAGGCATTGCCCATCAGGCGCGTGATGCCGGTGGCCTGGGCGAAGATGTTGCCCAGTTCGGGGCCATCGTCCCAGAGGGCGAGGGTTTGTTTGTAGCGGGCGGGCGTACCGGCCTCACGCTCCTCTTCGATGCGCGCAGCCGCAGCGAAGTTGGCCACCAGGCCCAGGGCGATGGGGTTGCGCAGCGAGCGCCCGATCCAGTTGGCGCCGGTGCGTGTGCTGAAGTAGCTGAAGGCGAAGAAGTTGCTGAGCCACGAATCCAGGTTGGTCTGGTGCGTCGGCTCCAGCATGATGTTGCCGGCCGTTTCTTGGGCGTAGTCCAGGCCCCGCACCTTGACCGCATCGTTGACGCCCAAGAGTTCGGCAATGTAGTTGCGCAGTTCCGGTGTGGGCGGGACGTTGTGGTTCATCGTGCCCAGCCGCGTCAGTTCGGCGGCGAGTGCGGCGCGGGTGGCGTCGCCGGTGTGGGCGGTGAGGTAGTCGCGCATCGCAGCGACGGCATCG